>JAABRE010000069.1 GCA_011391125.1 Synechococcales cyanobacterium S06 | reverse complement strand
GACTTGCATGTGTTAGGCAGACCGCCAGCGTTCATCCTGAGCCAGGATCAAACTCTCCATGTTAATGAATGAGTCCTTATAATCGGCTCTTTTTTGTTTGAGGTTTGGTTTCCCGCCCCTCTTTTTTACCTAAACTCTTGTTTTTACACTTGAGTTCGTGTTATAATTTTTTCTTAATTAACTGGGGGTTAATTTATTTGCTTTTAAACTATTTTTTTATCTAGGTTCAGGTCGCTGTCTCGTTCGCCTCTTTCGAGGTGTCTCTCAACCGCGCATTTATCAATGTATCTCATCTCTCTAGGATTGTCAATACTTTTTTGAAAAAAGTTTTTTGAGGTTTGTAAGCTTTGCTGGCTATGGGTTTGAGATATTCTCGACATAAGGAACAATTATTCTATTAAAGGTCTTTTTCGATTCAGTCCTTACTTGGTAAGGCTTTTACGATTTTCATTGGCTTAAAAAGATTTTTTGACGGCTTATTTTTGGGTTTGGTTAAGGAAAAATTGGTAGAGCAATCTACTTTGTGAACTATATATAGCGTAGTAAGATAATATCAACTTTTAACTTAACTAGATGTAGCTTGTGATAAGGGTTTTAGAAACGCAATGATTTGAATATAAACAGATGAGCTAGGAGTGGTGGGCTAAGTTGAATCGAGATGTGGGTCTGTGGATAAGTTTAATGGCCTTTTAACCCACTTTATTCAGAGATTAAAAGCCTTAAAAGGTGAAATTTATTGAAGGTGAAAATCAATCTAAATAAATAACGCAATCTGCAATTTATATCAAGTTAAGCTTAGACGCATTTAAGTTGCTAATTTTAGCGGACAATTGGCCTGCACCACAATGTTTATAATATTCAAGTAAATGAATCTAAGCTTAACCAGAAAAAAGAGATTCAAATTTCATTTTTACTTGTGTATTTTTAACGAAAAAATCCCACCTTTTTTACGTGATTTAATGAACAAAAAAGGTGGGATTTAAACAATTTTTCAGAGAAAAACGTTGTTATTTAAGGAGTTTGGGGCGTTGGTTGCCCTTTGAGATTTCAACCCAGTACCACCCGTACCTGATGCTGTTGTCCGTCATCCTGTAGGCTAATACTGTTACTGTTTAACTGAGATTCACCGTCGAGTTCTAGCAAGCCAATACCACGTGAGAGACCATTCGGATTTTCAACGGTAATTTCATAGCGGGTATTCTTATATTGATAAACGATGCTGTAATCACGCCATGTTTTAGGAATACACGGTTCAAAAACCAGTTTATCACCACGAACCTGTAAACCCAGGATATATTCTAGTCCGGCACGATAATACCATCCAGCCGCTCCCGTATACCATGTCCATCCGCCACGTCGCGCATGGGGTGATTCTGAATAAATGTCCGCTGACAGTACATAGGGTTCTACCTTATAGGCATATACACCTGTGCGGGTGTTTGTGCGCTTGACTGGATTCAGCATCCTGAGCAATTCCATGGCCTGATCACCTTCACCAAGTAGAGTGTAAGCGATAACTGACCAGATTGCTGCATGGGTATATTGTCCGCCGTTTTCGCGAACACCGGGTGGGTAGCTCTTGATATAACCGGGATCGCGCTCGGTTTTATCAAAAGGCGGGGTAAATAACAACACCAGATCGTCACCGTAGCGAACCAGATATTCACGGACTGAATTCATGGCACACCGGGCACGTTCGGTATCGGCAACACCAGATATTACGGCCCAACTTTGGGCGATGGAATCAATACGACACTCAGCGTTGGTCGCAGAACCTAAGGGCGTACCGTCATCAAAATAGGCTCGACGATACCAAGCACCATCCCATGCTTGTGCTTCTACCGCCATGGTAAGTTGGTTAGCGTGTTCACGCCAGTGAAGGGCACGCTGATTTTCGCCCCGTTGCTCGGCCAAATCGGCAAATTCCATCAGCGTAGTAATTAAAAACCAGGCCAGCCAAACACTCTCACCCTTGCCTTGATGTCCAACCATGTTCATACCATCATTCCAGTCGCCACTTCCGATCAAGGGCAGTCCGTGTATTCCAGTTTTTAGGCTTAAATCAAGGGTACGAGCGCAATGCTCAAAAAGACTGGCCGATTCCTTTGCCTGAGTTGGCTCAAAATAAGCATCATCCTGATCCAATTCCAAAGCAGGTCCGGCTAAAAATGAAATCTCTTCATTGAGAACCTTGGTATCGCCGCTCACCTTAAGATAATGAGCTACGGTATATGGTAGCCAGATCAGATCGTCAGAAAAATGAGTACGCACACCGCGACCGGAAGGAGGATGCCACCAGTGTTGGACATCGCCTTCGACAAACTGTCTGCTGGCAGCTTTAAGAATGTGAGCCCGTGTGAGTTCAGGGGCTGCGACGGCGAGAGACATACCATCCTGTAATTGATCGCGGAAGCCAAATGCTCCCCCTACCTGATAGAAACCTGCCCGCGCCCAAAGCCGACAAGTGAGGGTTTGATACAACAGCCAGCGGTTTAACAATAAATCTAGTTCGCGATCGGGTGTTTTTACTTGCACTTTGTTGAGTATCCGATCCCAAGACTGTGTCACGCTGTTAAAACTTGTGGCTACGGAGGTATCTCGATAACGCTTAACTAACTCTAGGGCATGGTTACGGTCATTGCCTTGGCCAAGTAAAAACACAAGTTCTATCGTTTCATTTGCTTTAAGTTCGATAACGGTCTCCAGTGCCGCACAAGGATCTAATCCTGCTCCTAGACGTTTTTTTAATGCTTTTGAGTTGAGCAAGCTTGCCGGAGCATCTAGACTTCCGTTGCGACCGATGAATTCTTTTCTATTTCCAGTCCATCCGCTTTGCTGGCCCGCGAAATCAGCAAAAGCAACACGTTTTCCGAATTCCACATCCCAGGAGTTGTAAGCGAAAATAGCCCCGGTTTCGGTGTCAAGTTCAGTAATAATATGGGGAGCGGTTACGGTACGACTAGCACCTAATACCCATTCTATATAGGCTGTAACTGTTAGTCTGCGAGTTCTTTCTGAAACATTTGTCAAGGTTAAAGACGAAATCTTGACGGGATCATCTGTACTTACAAATTGCAGAAGTTCACTATGAATCCCATGGGAAATATGCTCAAAACGACTATAGCCCTGTCCATGATGTATTATATAACTGGCATTGTCCACACGAATCGGTAAAGCCGTTGGAGTCCATAATTCCTTGGTTTCATCGTCACGCAAATAAAAGACTTCACCCGGTGGATCACTAACGGGATCGTTTGACCATGGTGTCAATTGATTTTCGCGACTGTTACCAGACCAAGTACAACCACTGCCCAATTCCGAGACCGTAAAGCCAAATTCGGCATTGGCGATGACATTGATCCAGGGTGCAGGTGTCCACTGACCTTTGTCGAGTACAATGACATATTCACGTCCGTCTTTGGTAAAACCGCCAAGTCCGTTGAAAAACTCAAGGGCGGGTGGTAGCAATCCTGGCGAATCTATTTTAGCGGTGGGTAGAGCCTTCGGTGCAACAAAAGCTACATCTGGTCTGCGATTTCTTAACAGTTGTTCTGCCAAACTACCACGATTACTAAAAAGTACAGCACGTGCCACAGTCTGAAGCAGACGATGTTCTTCCACCGTAAGTTGATCGAATTGCCGAATAAAAATTGCACCCTGATTTTCTTGATCGTGATAACTTGATAAGGCCTTATTTTCTCGCACCATTGTCTCTAATAACCCTTGCAAATCATTAATGTAAGATGAAGTTTTTTCGTTCAGGATTACGAGATCAACAGCAAGCCCTTTCATGCGCCAATACTCATGAGCGCGTAGTAAGTTTTCAACAAGGCTCCGTTCTTCAGGTTCTGATATTCTTACCACAACGATGGGTTTATCCCCCGATAGTCCCTGCCGCCAAAGTCCAGTTACATTTAAGTTATTCATCTGCATCAACTGGCTCGATGGTCGTAGTGATAAATCGGAATAGAGCAAACGGTTAGCCAAATCTTGAAATAACTGAGCTTCATCGGGCTTGGTCCGCAAATAATGTAACTTGACATGGGCATGAGTCCAAGCCATGGCGGAAACACGCTCAAAGGCCGTCAAGTTATGGTATTTTTCGGCAATCTCTACGATCTGCTGGCGAGATTTGGCCACCAAGGTAGTAAAGGTCAAGTGTTCTGTTGCACCTGCGGCCATGCGGATGTTGGTGCGGAGACTGAAAATGGGATCAAGAACAGAGCCAACGGTATTAGTCAAGGGGCGACCATCCATTACCGCAATCGGTTTGCGTAGCGTTTGTCCACGTCCGATAAAACGAGCACGGTCAGTTTCATATTGAAGTCCATCATTGGTTTGACTACTAATCAGTAAATGGGCAGCCCATATTTCTGAATCACTGGCCGTTCGTGGTCTTCGTTGTGCTATTAATCCCCCTATTTGAGGTAAATATTCAGTCTGAATAAACAGATTGGAAAAAGCAGGATGCGCTATATCAGCAGGAAGTGCTGCAAGTACGATTTCCAGATAGGAAGTAATTTCTATTTCCCGAACCTCTGTTCCGTTATTGATTAAACTTAGACGACGGATTTCGGCATCGTCCTCTGGGGAAACCACAATCTCCAAAATAGTGGTAAGACTGCCATCTTTACGAGTAATACGGACACGATCTTCAGCAAAAATAACTTCATAATGATCCGGAGTTGAGATTGTGGGTTGATAACCGGCTGACCATACCTGACCATTGACAACATCACGCAAATAGAGGTAACTACCCCAAGCATCTCGTGTTACGTCTTCACGCCAACGTGTCACCGCCTTATTTTTCCAAAGACTGTAACCAGAACCTGCTGCTGTAATCATCACGGCGTAACGACCATTAGACAGCAAATGAGCTGAAGGAGTAAAAGAGGTAGGTGAAGGTAGGCGACGAACAGGGGGCTGGGCCGATTCCTTAATATCGGCCAGCTCATTAAGAATTGGCAGACTGTTAGTATTGGCCTCAACTGGGATTCGTTCCTGTAATAATAAGTCAGCTGCCTGTATCAAAGGTGCTTGATGAAAACGATGGCGCATGACACCGTCATAGATTACGTTGGCGAAAGCTACCAGAGACATACCCTGATGGTGCGCCATATAGCAACGCACGATCGCCACCTCCTGTTCTTCCGCAAGTCGATCAGGGGTAAAGTCGAGTGCTTCATAGAAACCAAAAGCTCCCAATCCGCCTTCTTGTTCTAAACGCTCAAAATTGTCTACAGCGGCATGGGGAAAATACATGGCGGCTAAAGCTGTGGCATAGGGAGCAATTACGAGTTCTTCGCCAAGTCCGCGCTTCATTCCTAGTCCGGGTACGCCAAATGCCGAGTATTGATAAGTAAACCAAAGGTCTCGACTATTAAAAGCCGACTCCGAAACACCCCACGGTATCTTGCGTTCTTTGCCATATTCAATTTGTCGCTTCACTACCAGATGGCAAGTTTGATCGAGCAGACTGAAATGGGGGGTAAACATCACCAGAGAAGGCATCAGATATTCAAACATGGAGCCAGACCAAGATAACAGCACCGTACCATGCGCGGCTCTAGTTACCCGTCGTCCAAGGTGAAACCAGTGGCTACTCGGTACTTCATGCTTGGCGATCGCCACGAAACTGGACAAACGTGCCTCAGAGGCAAGCAAATCGTAATAACTATGATCAAGTCTGCCTTCATTAACACTGTAGCCAATGGCAAATAAATGACATTTACTATCATAAAGAAAGCTAAAGTCCATCTCATTGAATAGACAATTCAGTTGTGAAACCATATTTTCCAGTCGAAATACCAGTTGATCAGCCTCAATTCCGGCATAGAATAATTTTTTCTCAAGGGTTTTCAAATCCCTAGACGTGACCAAATTGTCAGATGAAACCCCTAATTCGGCCACAGTTTGCTGATAGTAGGAAGAAAGATCACGCAGACTGGTTTCCAACTTCAGATATTCATGGACACCACTGGCATCATTGAGCCAAGGAATCAGACTATCAACATCCCGCGCCTGGGAATAAATATCATCGCGTAGTAAAGTCGCCCAGATCATTATTTCATTATCAAGATTGTCACCTCTTTCCACAACATAGGCCCGGGTCAAATCTTGTAACGTATCAGCACTAAGTCTTAACTCTTGCCACAGTTGACCCCAAGTATTCGGTTCAAGGGGATGTTTTGTCAAAAGTTCTCCAAGAATCTCGCCTTTTAATTTTAGCTCTTTACTGGTGATAGTCAGAGTACGCTCATTGGTCATTACTGCCAGTGCATCCATGAACAGTTGCTGAGTATCCCTTAATCCGATCAATTTACTCGAAAGTTCAAGGGGTTGTCTGAGCATTTCCTGACAGGCTTCAATGAGTACAAGCAGATGCCCGGCGAGATTGCCACTATCCACGGTTGAAACATATCTAGGTTCGAGGGTATGTAGATCGCTGGTATCATACCAGTTATAAAAATGACCGTGTAAACGCGGCAGTGCGTTAAGTGTTGAGAGGGTGGCTTCAAGTCTTTCGATGGTATCTATGAGTCCTATCCAGCCAAAATCGTGTGCTGAAATAATTGATAAGAGATAAAGTCCAAAATTAGTAGGGGAGCTGCGATGGGCGATAACTGGCTTAGGCTCTTCTTGAAAATTATCCGGTGGGAGATAATTTTCCTCTGCGGTAACGAAAGTGGTAAAAAATCGCCAGATACGCCTTCCTGTCAAACGCAATCGCCCACTATCTTCATCTTGTAGGGATTGAGCACGATCAAGTTTTGGCGGAAGACTTAAGAGGTAGGCGAAAACTGGAGCAAACCCCCACAACAAAAGAAACGGGGCAGCCACAGCGATGCTAGAAGGATTGAAAATCAGGACAAGACACCCGGCGCCAATGACCACCGTAAACGAGTTGACAAATGGACGAATAAGTGTTTTGAGGTTGTGATCTGTCTCTGATTTGACCTGCTCGGCTGTTACCCATTTTAGCAACTGGCGTCGGGTAATGAAAAGTCGTATCAACGTACTGACGATGGCATCCATCATCCGACAGGCGTGTTGTGCGAGTAAAGTCAAGGTAACGAGACTGTTACCGGTTGCCCATAGTAGATTCTTACTCACCGCTCGTAAATGGGTACTGAATGATATACCTCGACCTTGGGAGGTAAATATCTCCATAAAAGTCAGCACTGCTGGAAAAGCAAAAACTGTCAGTGCCAAGCCGATTAGTATAGCTTGCGGTGCATTTGGTACAGCCCAACTTGTTAACAGTAGAAAAAAAACTCCCAGAGAAGACAGAGAACGACGCAAATTATCGATCATTTTCCAGCGTCCGATAATGGGCATAGCCTTACCGTTGACTCCAAAAATCCACGGTAATAACTGCCAGTCACCTCGTGTCCAACGATGTTCCCGTGATGCAGCAAGCTCGGTGTGGGAAGGAAAATCCTCAAAAAATTCGATATCGCTTACCAGAGCAGAACGTGCGAATACGCTCTCGAACAAATCATGACTGAGTAGGGTATTCTCAGGAACACGTCCAGCGAGTGCGGCTTCAAAGGTATCCACATGATATAAACCCTTACCGCTGTAACTACCGAGTGCAAATAAATCCTGATAAAGTTCGGAGACTTCACTGGAGTAAGCATCGGTGCCAGCAGCACCGGCAAAAATCTGGTGAAACATGGAGCGTTCGCGTCGTAATGGTAAAGTCGGTGTTACCCGTGGCTGGAGAATACTGTAACCCTCGATTACCATTTGACTGATAGGATCAAATATGGGTCTATTTAGTGGATGTGCAGCCACTCCCACCAGTTGTGAGACAACTCCCATCGGTAACCTGGTATCTGCATCAAGGGTAATAACATAACAAACATCTGGGGGAGCGATGGCCGGTTTGCCATTAATGGGCAAGAAAGAGGTATCTGTTGCACCACGCAGCAAACGATTAAACTCGTGAAGTTTGCCACGTTTGCGTTCCCACCCCATCCATTTGCCTTCACTGGGATTCCACAAACGTTGACGATGGAATACAAAAAATCGTTCTGCTCCATATTTTCGATTAAGTGCGATAATCCCGTTAGTCGCCAAATTTAGCAAAGGCTCATCATTGGGCATGGTTTCTTGGTCGGCATCATTCCAGTCCGACAACAGGGCAAAATAGACATGAGTACCAGGATTGGACAGGTAGCGAATTTCCATTTCCTTGATTTGCTCTTTTACCCCGCTCTCGTTAACAAACATGGTTGGTACAACCACAAAGGTTTTGAGTGTTTCCGGTATACCGTCTTTGAAATCCCATCGTGGTAGGTGACGCGGAGGCAGTCCAGCGATGATCAGTCTATTTACTAGCCCAACGACAATATCCGATGCTGGAAATAAACTGCATAGCATGACAAAAAACAGCAATAATCCCCCAAGTCCTGCGCCAACACTAGCGTTGAAAGGGAGTATCAGTAACAACAGCGTCAACAAAACCAGAGTGCTAATGTAAACAAATCCCGATTGAGCGATATAGGCACGTAGCAGCCTCTGTTTTAAGGAAGGTCGAAAATCTACTTCTTTTTCAAAAGCATAGCGGCCTGATCCAATGAGGTAATAACCGGGGTCCTGCTGTCTTTTATCCCCTGAGAAATCATCGCTGATGTGCTGAACCTTATCGATAACCTTATGAGCTATTTCTAACTCCGAATAGGGCGATTGTTTGGCAAGTTCTTCTATCCCGTGACGATAGCGATCTCTGGTAAAAAAATCCATTTTGAGGTAATTTTCATAAGTCCGCAAGCACTGATCTACCAGACTGACATCTTCAACAAACTCAGTCCATTCAAAGGTAGAGATGGCACGCATACTGGTGATAATATTGCGCACTGTTGCATTATCAGCAATTTGATCTGTGTGTTCCCTTTGTACGATCTCATCGATGCTCAAACCTTGTTCATTAAGCCAGTCATTCAAAAAATCCAGACAGAGTGTAGCATCGGAATGGGGATCGTGTAAACGTTGCAAGATCTGAACTGCATAAGCTTGACGCATCGGGACTTCAGGTAATACAGGGGCTGGAAACGCAGGACAAAGTTTATCAATGGGAGTGGTCAATTGCTCATTGCTGTCAACAAAATCATCAGCGAGCCTTCGTCCGGTTTGAGATCGCAAAATACGAACAGCAAGGCGACGAAGATTATCAACTAGCAAAATGCGTAGGGTAATCGGTATGGCCCAGAGTTCACCCAGTGTAAGTGGCTCAACGTTTTGATAGGCCTTAACAAAATGGGTGAGCATTTCAGGAGCGAAGCGGCTATCGGTATGGGCTACGAATGCCCAAGCAATGCCGTAAACACGGGGATATCCGTTAAGTACACCCGCAGATAATTTTGGCAATTCCCGATAATAGCTCTCTGGCAAATCAACCTGAATATCGCTAATCTGCTCTTCTATGACATGAAAATTATCCAATAACCATTCAGCTGATGATGTAATAGCGTGTTGCTCATGTACCTCTTTGGTGACGGCCTTATAGGCTTCAAGCAATACCACCGAGTTATCCCGTAACCGTGGTATCAGTTTTCGTCCTTTTTTACTGCTACTGACTTTTTGTGCGTGTGCCAGACTTACGGCGTGTTGTTCAAACCTTTCAACGCTGAATAACTCGAAGCGAATGGGTTCCTCGCCAGCAGGATGATCAATTCTGACATGATGTCTTCTTTCTTGACGTTTTGACATATATTGATGCTCCGAATACTGATATAATAGTCTTACTGCTTGAAAATTTGTTTTTGATAATTCGCGCTCTATTGATAAACCATAAAGCTTGTAACTAGAGTCTAGGTTGAGCAGTTACAGCTAATTGGGTTTTAATTCTATGTTATTAAATTGAGAGTTGTCTGTTTAAATTGTGATTTTTATAAAGTTTGTGATAAGCCTAGATATTTAACTAACAGCATGGTTTTATCGCTATCAAGCGATAAATACTTTTGGTGAGATACTTGATATGCTTATCAATATAAAGAAAAAGTATTGCTGGGAATGGGCTTGGAGGTTACCACTATCCCAAGGGTAATCTGTTAGGTTTGTCTCGTAATGATAGTTTGGTCTTTTTTATCTGTTTAAAAAAAGGTATTTTACAACAGAAGTTTTTTAATTTCATTAGAATATTCTATCACTTTTAATATTCTATCACTTTTAAGATGACTTTTTATTTCTACAGAAGCCATTTAGTATCTATGTTACATTTAGTATCTATGTCATCTTAGCCAACATTGGTGCAACAAGTCTATTATTTACTTTTTTGAGTATTTTTGGCTTGTTCTAAAGCGATTTCTTTCATTGCTTCGTAGGAGCTACGATTTGATGTACCTTCGATCGCCTTGACTGCTAAATCTTGTACTTGTTTTAAAGCGGCTTCTAATTGTCGAGATAAATGACCAATTCTGTCTTGATTATTATTAATGGTATCTTGTAAGCTGTCAATTCTTAGTAGATAATTCATCTTTTCTCCTTCGATTTCTTTATTTCTTAAGTCTGCTTTGACTTTAACTTGATAATTTCCAATTCCTTTTCCTTCGTTTTCTCCTTGTTTAATTTTAGCTTTTAATTGTTCGTCAAAATCCCTTACTTGTCGTTTAACTTCTGCATATTCTTGCTCTTTTTTACTAATAAGTTCTTCTTTTTCTTGCCATATTTTTTCTTGTTGCTGTTTAATTGTGGCTAATTCTTTAAATAAATGCTGTTGTTGTTGTTCAAATTGTTCCTGGCTTAATTGTCTTTCTTGACGCAAATTATACTGATAATCCTGCTCATTTCTGGCTTTTTCTTTTTGATAATTATCATTTCTTTCCTGTATTTCTCGCCGATGAATTTCCTGCTGTTTTTGCCAGTTTTGAGTTAATTCTAAAATTTGTTGTTGTAAGTATTCCTGTTGTAAGGACAATTCGTCACTAAAGTTTTTGGCGTTATTTTCATATTCTTGAATTAAATCATCTAAGGTAGTTTCCGTGATTTCATCTATGTTATGTAAGGCCTTTAATTCGTTTATTTCCGATTCTAATTCCGACTTAACCTTGGCTAATTTGGTGGCTTGAGCGATTAATTTTTCTGATAAATTACTAACAGAATTACCAAAGCTTAATTTGATTGTTTCTAAACTAGCAATTGTCTGTTTAATATCGGATTGAATAACAGGAATTGGGGGTGTCATGGCTGGTTTTTCGGGTGCAGTTTTTACGGGTATTGACGCAGTTTTTGGTGTGGGCGGCATTTGCTGAATTTTTACTAATAATTCGGCTTTTTCTTGTTCTAATTCATGATAAGCTGCTAAAATTTCTGTTTTGGTACTTTTAGAATTAACCATTTATTCCTCCTTTTTTATTTAGTTTCTGTTGTGGTTTGAAAGGCGCGTAAAGCTAAGTTTTGAGATTGGGTGGTAGCTGCTTGTAATTGAGCGGTAATTTCGGCTATTTGTTGGGTTTGTTTTTCGATTTTAGCGGTTAATGAAGTTAATTGTAATTCATAGCCCTGTTTTTGAGCTTCCCATGATTTCTCGACTAAATCGGTGGTAACTTTACCCTGTTTTTCCACTTCTTTAATGGAATCACCTTTAGCTTTATTATATTCTTCCTTCAGTTTTTCCTCAAAACCAGTTATTTTTTGCTGGTTTTCGGTAAATTCTTGTTCTTGTTCGGTTAATAGTTTTTCCCTTTCACTCCAAACGCTCTCTTGATCCTGATTTAAGAGAGTTAACTCCCTTTCTTGTTTTCGTTTTTTTTGCTCATATTCATCCCTTTCTAATTTATGCTTTCTCTCAATTTCATACTGATAATCAGTTTCTTCCTGTTTTCGATTGTTCAGAATTAATTCGGTTTCTTCTGTTACCCTTGCTGTAAAGTCCTGTTGCTCGTTATCCCAGAGTTTTTGGGATTGAGTAATCTCTTTTTGCAAAATTTCTCTTTGATTAGATGTCTGATTCTCTAATAATTTTAGTTTTTTTTGATGATCTTGGGTTAGAATGTAAAGAGCGTCAGCTACTAAACGAACTTTTTTCAATTGTTGTAAATGTTCGGTTTCAACGGTATCAGCTTTTTGCAGTTGTTCTAACTTATCTGACTCTGTAGTTAAGTTATCAGTTAACTGTTTGATGACATTGCCAAAGTGTAATTGTAAGGAGGCTAAATCGTTAACAATATTATCAATTGTGTAATTGGAAACAATTTGTAACAATTCTTGATTCTTTTGTTTTTCGGCTTCTTCTTCCTTAGTTGCTATTTTTGAGTCAGTTTGTTTGATTTTTGTTATTAATTGGTCAAAGGCTGCTATAATTCTATCTCTGGATTCATTTTGCATGGACTCATTCATGTTTGTTCACCTTGAGCAAAATAAGTGTGATGGCTAAACCAATAAAATAATTGTAACATCATCTTGAATGATGTCTTTAAATATTGTAAAATTTCTTCAAAACCAAAAAAGGAGTAAACACAATGTCAGACGATTTCGGTAGTATCATTCGACAAGCTAGAAAAGACAAGGCCTATAGCCAAAGAGTTTTAGCCAAATTAATTGGTATGGATTTTACCTATCTGTCCAAATTAGAAAACAACCGCGCCGATTATCCCCCCAAAGAAGACGTAATTCGTTCTATTGCTAAAGAATTGGAATTAGATCAAGAAGAATTGATTTATCTTGCAGGTCGTATTCCCAAGAAAGAAACTGCCTTACTCAAAGAATATTATAAGAGTATGCCAGCTTTATTCAGAAAAATCCGTGAAAATCCCGAGTTTGCGGCACAATTGGCTCAAGAATCCGAGAAAGAATAAAGACAAATCAAGCAAACTGAAAATTTCTCAATAATTTTTTCCCAGGGGCTGCATAAAGCAGCCCTTTCGTTTGGATATAGAAATAACCGATTATTAAATTAATAGTTATGACTATTTTCAAGCCGTTCCGTTTTCTTTCCCGTCAAGAAATTGAAGCTCAAGCCTTGTGTGTTTTAAACAAAATGGCAAAACACCCCCATTATGGCTTAACATTTCCTTTAGATACAACTCTAGTGGCCGAATTTTTAAACTTAAATTTATGGTGGGATGAACTTCCCGCTGACGAAATGGGACTAATTGCGGCGATGATTTTGCCCCTGGACAGAATAATTGGGATTAATGAGCAAATTCAAAAATTTGGGGAAGGTTTTATACAATCTACTATTGGCCATGAAATTGGTCACTGGATATTACATATTGATCACGAGGAAGTAACCAAGTGCGATCGCCTGTTAAAAAAAGGGCTAAAAGTAAAGGTAAAACCGCTCTTACGCCAAAATAACAAAGTGTTAGAGGGACGAGAATGGCAAGCACAATATTTTTCCAGTTGTTTACTTATGCCTGAATATATATTAATTGAAAAAAGCAAAGATAAAGATTTAACTAAATGGGGTGATTTACATAGCTTAAAGAATGAGTTGGGGGTGACTATTTCTAATTTAATCTATCGTTTGCGGGGTTTAGGGTGGATTTGCAAAGAAGGTAAACGGATTTATCGACCGAAATAGAAGATCAGGTGAGCAATTAAATTGATAAATGCTCACCCTACTAACTAGGGTTTGCTGAATAAATGGCTGGTGAGGGCGAGTTGATAGTTGATAGTTGATAGTTGATAGTTTGACCGGGTCTTTTAACGAGCAAAAATCTTGATTAATCCCCGTAAATGTAAGGTTTTTTACTATTATTTGTTGAAATCCTTGCACTTAATTCAAGTCCCACCAACTTGAAAGTTTTGATCTACATAGCTGTCAGCTTTTTTCCGTAAACCCTAACTAAATTAAGTACCGCAGCAAGACTAGCTGTAAAAATCAAAAGAGTTGGTGATTACGCTTTAGATTTAGACAATTAATTATGACCACTAGCTAGTTATGATCAAACTTGAGAGAAAAATACTTTTAAAACCGCTAATCCAATTCCGGCAAAAAGTGCCCCAATTGCTACTCTGTTAATAGCTTCAATGTTTTCTAATCTTGTATTCACCCCTTCAAGTTTGGTTTCTAGTCTGATTTGACTTTTCTCTAAATCATTAAACCTAGTTTCCATAATTTGTTGATTAGAGTTTGTCAATTCGATTAATTTATCTATTTTCTGGTTAACTTCTCTCAGGTCGTTTTCGGTTACGATGCTCATGTTATGATCTCCTTATCTTTTTAAGTTATAAGGTAGCGTTACGATCGCTACTTTAACTTTATTATATAGGTTGCAGGTCATCTAAATTAATAATTTCCTGCTCTTGAATCAGGGTTGCGCAAAGGGGTTCACCGGTTTGTTGATTAGATTTAGGTTTTTATCTCACGCAAAGACGCAAAGACGCAAAGGGGTTCACCGGTTTGTTGATTAGATTTAGGTTTTTATCTCACGCAAAGACGCAAGCGCGGAGCAGCCCCTACTGGTAACATATCCCCAGAGTGGTGCTTTTTTGCTGGTCTCATGGTGTTAAGATAGGTGAATCTGGTTATTTTATACTTATAAATTATGTTGAGTGAGTTAGAAAAAGAGTTACAGGAAGCTGTTAGTAAAAGACGTAATTTTGCGATTATTTCTCACCCTGATGCTGGGAAAACGACTTTGACGGAAAAGCTGTTACTTTACGGGGGTGCTATTCATGAAGCGGGTGCAGTCAAGGCCCGTCGTGACCAACGTAAGGTGACTTCTGATTGGATGGAAATGGAAAAGCAACGCGGTATTTCTATTACTTCGACGGTTTTACAATTCGATTATTCAGGTTGTCAAATTAATCTGTTAGATACTCCTGGACACCAAGATTTTAGTGAGGATACCTATCGCACTTTGGCTGCTGCTGATAATGCGGTTATGTTGATTGACGCTGCGAAAGGTCTTGAGCCGCAAACTCGCAAGTTATTTGAGGTTTGTCAATTGCGAGGCTTGCCCATATTCACTTTTATCAATAAGATGGATAGACCCGGGCGCGAACCTTTGGAACTTCTTGACGAAATTGAGCAGGAGTTGGGAATGAAAACTTTTCCTGTTAATTGGCCCATTGGTTCGGGCGATCGCTTTCAAGGCGTTTTTGACCGTTTTACAAGGTCTGTACACCTATTTAAACGTCGCGCCCATGGCACACAGGAGGCTCAAGAAACTGTTTTTACCCTTGAGGAGCTTAAAAATAACCAAATCTTGGAAACAGGCCTGTATTTGCAACTATTAGAAGATTTAGAACTCCTGGCCGAGTTGGGGGAAGATTTCGATTTGGATACAATCCATGATGGGAAAATGACTCCTGTTTTTTTCGGTAGTGCGATTACTAATTTTGGAGTTAGGCTATTTTTGGATACTTTTTTGGATTATGCTCTCAAACCGGAGGCGAGAAATTCATCAAAGGGCAAAATTGACCCGACTTATCCTGATTTTACTGGTTTTGTGTTTAAGTTACAAGCGAATATGGACCCGAAACATCGCGACAGGGTTGCTTTTATCCGCGTTTGTACGGGAAAATTTGAAAAGGATATGACGGTTAGTCACAGTCGCACTGGGAAAACTATTCGCCTTTCTCGTCCACAAAAGTTGTTCGCTCAAGGTAGGGAGTCGATTGAGGAAGCCTACGGTGGTGATGTGATCGGGTTGAACAATCCGGGGATGTTTGCGATCGGCGACACTATATATTGTGGCGAAAAAATTGAGTACGAGGGAATTCCCTGTTTTTCCCCGGAATTATTCGCCTATCTGAAAAATCCGAATCCTTCCAAATTCAAGCAGTTTCAAAAGGGTATTACTGAGTTACGGGAGGAAGGTGCTGTACAAATCATGTATTCCATTGATGATTTTAAACGCGACCCCATTTTGGCTGCTGTTGGTCAACTTCAATTTGAGGTGGTGAAATTTCGTTTGTTGAGTGAGTATGGGGTGGAAACCAACCTAGAACCTTTGGGCTATAATTTGGCGCGTTGGGTTCATGGAGGTTGGCCTGCTCTGCAAAAAGCGGGACGTTTATTTAATACGATGACGGTTAAGGATAATTGGGATCGTCCTGTTTTATTATTCAAGAATGAGTGGAATTTACAACAAATAAAAGGAGATCATCCTGATTTACAGTTGGATTCCATTGCACCTGTTGGCTCTGGTTTGCAACCTGTGAAATCCTAATTAGTAAGGTGGGCATTGCCCACCCTACCAACTGGTTGGCAACCTGTGAAACGGATTTTTATCGGGGAATAATATTAATTAAATTGTCACTTTTACTGAGATAAGTTATTTTTAATTCTGCAAATTTTTCCCTAACTTGGGGTTGGTTAAATTGATTGATATTCGTGCTGAAAAATATTTTAGTCTTGTTAAGATTAGTTTGAGCATGATGGAAAATAGATTGTAAAATTAAGTCGTCTCTAGTTTCTTTATTTTTAGTTAAAATCGGATTATTTAATGTTTGTTGCATGATTCCTGGTACTATTTTTAGCCATTCAATTTTACGATCTAACAAGTTAAATACGTTAGCAAAATTACCTTTCAATTTGTTAAAGGATTTCTCATAAGAAATTAGAGTTTTTTCTAAATCAGTTACTACAGGATTCCTTTCACTTAAATCATAATTTCTCCTAGCTTCATTAAGTTCAATTAACAGGGAATTAAGGAATAATTTACGACGTTTTTCTTCATTTTCCAAAGCAATTAAAGCTTCTAAATAACAAACATTTGGTATTAAAAAACGAATGTTATTAGGAGCATTTGTTAGCACTTGTTCAATGACAAAATCCCTTTTTAGTGCCATACTGACAATGGCATTAGTTTCTAAATAAATAATTAGTGACATAGTTAATTAATCCGTTAATTCTACCCAACCTTCTGTTAATTTTTGTGCTAAACCTATTTGTTGTAATTCCATTTTTCCTGATGGATTTTTAGAATTCCAATTATAGGCTAAATCTCTTAACCACGAACCAACTAAAGTAGTTAAATAGGGATTAAAAATGGTACTTGTTTTAAATTCTGGGTCATATTTTTCTAAGATATTACCAGTATTTAAAATGCAGATTGGCGTTTTTTCGTTACCTTTAAAAAGTTTGATTTCCTCTAATGTTACTAACATTTGAAATTCGATTTCTGGTGCTTCTTTTTGCCAAGTTTCAATGAGATTTTCCGTTAATTTATCTGATAATGGGTGTAATCTAATATCAGCTAATAAAATTGGGTTTTCCTCTTTATCTTTGGCAATTATATCCGGTAAATAGGTATAGGTGATCGCTGTTGTTAATGACATCATTATTACACTTTTTCCTTAATTAGGTTATGTTTGTGGCTAATTTATTTGACTTAAAAGATGGCATTTATGAGATTTCAATTAATATTAATTCTCCATCTTTTCCCTCAGTAAGAGGTTTATGAGATAATTAAATCAGCATTGCGTCCACGTCTGAACTATCACTAATTTTAACTCTCATAAAGTTCATAGGCTGCGACGATTTTTTGAACTAGGGGATGTCTGACTACGTCAGCTTGAGTAAGCTGGCAAAAGCCGATTCCTTCCACTCCTTTTAAGATTTTTTGCGCTACTATTAATCCTGAGTCAACATGACTCGGTAAATCGGTTTGGGTTACGTCTCCGGTGACGACCATTTTTGAGCTAAAACCCAATCTAGTGAGGACCATTTTTAATTGTGCTGGAGTGGTGTTTTGGGCTTCATCAACAATGACGAAAGCGTTACTCAGGGTACGTCCTCTCATGTAGGCTAAAGGAGCGACTTCAATTTTGCCCCTTTCCATTAAGTCGGGAATTTTGGCAGGATCGATGAATTCGTATAAAGCGTCATATAAGGGTCGCAAAAATGGGTTGACTTTCTGCTGTAGGTCACCGGGGAGAAAACCCAATTTTTCGCCGGCTTCTACTGCTGGCCTCGTCAAGATGAGGCGATCGCACTCGTCGTTGAGCAAAGCTTGAACCGCCAAAACTGCGGCTAAAAATGTTTTTCCGGTGCCTGCTGGACCAATGCAAAAGGTGATATCATGTTTTTGAATGGCCTTAATATATTGTCTTTGTTTAAATGTTTTTGCCCTAATTATTTCGCCGCGTCTAGTTCGGGCTAAAACATTTTTTTGTAGGTCTTGATAATCCTCTAAACGCCCTGTATCTAAGGCCTGAAAGGCTGTTAAAATGTCAGGTTGGGTGATATTTTTGCCGCTTTCCCAATAGGTTTTTAACGCTTTTATGACTTGATTACATCTCTCAACCTGGTTAGTTTGACCGTAAATAAATAGGTCTTGGCCGCGCATGACTAAATTAGCACCTGTTTGACGGGACAAAATTTTGAGGTTTTCTTCGCTAGGACCAGCAAGGGCGATCGCACTTTCGTTACTCGGCAATTGAAGAGTCGTGGATGTTTCACTCATTAGTTAATTAATTAAAAATTAAGGTTTTTTTACTTAGGAAACCAGTGTAACTTATTCTTAGATAAACTTGACTCTAATTGAGAGATTTTTCGCAAATGTTCTGCTAAATATTCGCCATTTAAAGGTATCAAAAGATAATCTATTAGCTCTAATTCTTGTTCTTGCCAAGGTAAAACTTGACTTGCTTGTTTAGTTAACGCTATAATTGGTACGTCCTTTAATTGTTGAGATTGAGCTAATTTTTGCTGCCAATTTTTGACTAAATTAGGTGAAATTTTCGCATCAATTAAAATTAGATCAATCTCCCGGTTAAAATATTCTTTAGCGAAGGAATCTGGGTCGGAAAAAATATAACATTTAAAACCATTAATTCTCAATAATTTTTCCCAAGTATAAATAGGTTTTTCTCCAAAAATAACTATTTTATATTCTCGGGTTATTTCCCTGTTTTCACAAAGATTACAACTGGGAATATCCAAAGCTGCTCCCACGGGAATAGGTATGGGTAAATTACAACGAGAACAAGAATTAACGGTGTAATTTCCTGTTAAAAATTCACCAAAATTATGGGTATCTCCTTCTATATAAAACTCAGGAAAGTCTTTTATTTGGGTCAGTTTTTGCCAAAAATTTACAAAATTATAATCGTAGCCATTATATTGATAGACATCACCGGCAAAGGTTATTTTACCATGATGGGGAGTAATTATTGCTTTACCTCGGCTTAAAAAATAGGCTAGATAACTCATTAATAATTCCACCTTTGTTATCTGATCTATTTTGGGAATCTTAACTTCCTTAATTTGACGTAATTGATTAAGTTTTTGCTCTTGTTTTTTCTGTTTATTTAAGTGTTCATGAGCTGCTATAATTAAGCTTTCTGGTAAATTGTCCTCATGGGGAATTAGCGTTGCATAACCTAAATTGATCTCAAGATAATTCATTATTTCTTCATTTTGATTCTGCTTATTCCACCTCGTCAATTCTGATTGAATTGTCCCTATTATGGGCTCTAAATTGTGACAATTTGGTAATAAGATGACAAAACTTTGTTCTCGATAATGAGCTACTAAATTATCAATATTAGGGAGGGAATTCTTGAGAATATTGATAATTTGTTGTTGATAAGTATTTTGATTTTCTTTGTCCTGAATTAATTGCCAGTTTTCTCGCAATTTAAGTTCACAAATGACCAGAGAAATCGGTAAATTTAACTTGGATAAATATTGCCATTTCTGATCTAAAATATCTTGAAAATAATGACGATTCGCTAAATTAGTAAACTCATCATAATGGATTAATTTACTAAGATCAATATACCGACTTTCTTGTTCAATACTTAAGCCGATTTGTTGTGCAATTAACTCACATAAATTAATCTGTTTGCGATTCCATTCTGCTATTTTATAACAAGTATGGGCAATAATTATTCCCCATAAAAAGGAAGATTTTTGAGTTTCATCTTCTACTATAATGGGAATTATTAATTGAGATTTTAAGGAAAAAATTGAAGCTAAAATTGTTCCTAAAAATTCGGATTCACCATGTTCTGATAAATCTGATATAAATTCAGTTTTCCCATGGTGCAATTTATTTAGAGTTTCTAAACTTAAAAAATTATTCACCTTGGTTTTGTTCATGCTGGAACAACCAGATAACAAGGATTCCGCAATTACGGACATTTTACCAGTGGATTCAAGTTGGCATAAAATAACTCGATCTGCGGCTAAAAATTGCTGAATTGTCATCAAAAATTTACCAATATTTTGTCCAAAAAATAACTCTTTGATCTTCATATTTTTCTGGAAATTATTAAGCACATTTTCATGAGTTAAAGTTGGTAACACTTGTTCATTTTTTGAGCTATTCTTGAGAAGATAATTTCTTTGATAAATCCCGTAAGGTACTTCTTGGGTACAACTTTGGCAAAACCAATACAGTTTTCCTCCTCGAATATGAGATAAAAGTGGGAATGAACAAAAAGGACATAAATGATTGCTACACATATTTTTAGGCAACCTTTGATTAGTAAATAGTGAGGTTTTTCTCAGTTTTAGCTAAGGATTGTTCTGCTTTAATAATCAGTAAATCATACGTCATATTAGAAGGAGGAATTAAACCAGCTATTCCTAACCTAAATTGACCATATTTATTAAAGATTTCTTGCTGATTATCTATTAATAAACTAAACAAAGATAAAGAGATTCTTTCCTTGACTGTAATAGCACCTTGAAGATCAGTATTTGGCAATAAAACGGCAAATTCTTGATGACGATAACGCGCTACAAAATCTCCAGGACGATGAACCGAATTATCAATTTTTTTCGCTATTAATGGCAATAATTTTTTTTCTAAATCATTTTTGCCATTAAATTCTACGGCACATAAAATTAAAGATAAATGTTTATTATCTCTTGACATTCGTCGCCATTCCTGATTAATATTTTCACAAAATTTGGCATAATTTGCTATTTTTGTTAACTCATCTATGCCACTTTTTGAAAGTTTTTGATACTGACTTACCTGATTAATTAATTCCGTTTCACGAACATTGTCACAAAAAGCATAAGGAACTTCTTGATGGCAATGAATACAAAACCAATAAGGCTTACCTTGAGATACCTGACAAACTAAAGTAGAATTGCAAAATGGACACAAATGTTGACTGGGCATTTGTTTATCCCCCAGTGAAATAATAAATTAATAACTAGGTTTTAATCCCTATCTCTTTTAGTGTCGTTCAAATGTGTCGAAAAATCTCATAATCTTCCTAAAAGTATAAAAAAGTTATTAAAAATTAACTTATTTGTAAGTAAATAGCGTTTAAAATTTGTACATTTATGATATAATGTCAGTCTATTCTCGTGTAAAAATTATCTCTTAAATTCAATTAATGAATAATCTCTCAGGTAAATTATTTTATCAATATCCATCTCTAAAAGAAGGAGTCTTAATTAAGAGATATAAGCGATTTCTGGCTGATATTCAGCTAATTAATGGTGAAATTATCACGGCACATTGTCCTAATACGGGTCCCATGACGGGAGTTTGTCAACCCGGAAATAAGGTACAAATTTCTCAAAGCAATAACCCTAAACGCAAGTTGGCCTATACTTGGGAAATGATTTTAATAGATAATATTTGGGTGGGAGTTAATACTGCTTTACCAAATCAAGTGGTTAAATTAGCATTAGAAAATAAGTTATTACCTGATTTAGATTATAGGACAATTAAACCGGAATTTTCCCTAGGAAAAGACAAAAAAAGTCGCCTTGATTTCTTTTTATCGGGTGGTGAACAAGATATTTATTTAGAGGTAAAAAATACCACTTGGAATAATAAGAATATTGCCTTATTTCCTGATACTGTTACTACCAGAGGACAAAAACATTTACGGGAATTAATGGAGTTATCATCTGTGGGTAAACCAGTAATGTTATATTTTATTAATCGGGGGGATTGTGATTTATTTAAACCAGGAGATGAAGCTGATCCTGAGTATGGTAAATTATTAAGACAAGCCATTAATTTAGGTGTCAAAATTTTACCCTGTCGTTTTAATATTACTCCCCAAGGAATTGAGTATTTGGGGTTAGCTGAATTAGCTTTTTAAAGGAATTTTTTAATTAATTATGTCTAATCCAACTGCTACTTTATTAATATCTTGTCCCGATCAAAGAGGTCTAGTTGCTAAAATTGCTAATTTTATTTATGCTAATGGTGGTAATATTATTCACGCAGATCAGCATACGGATTTTACGACGGGAATTTTCTTAACCCGTATCGAATGGCAATTACAGGGTTTTAATTTACCCCGAGATGTGATTGCGCCTGCTTTTGAAGCGATCGCCAAACCGTTAAATATTAATTGGCAATTACATTTTTCTGATCATATTCCTAAAATTGCGATTTGGGTGACAAAACAGGATCATTGTTTATTAGATTTACTGTGGCGACAACAAGCTAAGGAACTTCCAGCAACCATTCCTTTAATTATTAGTAATCACGAAGATTTAAGACCAATTGCGGAACAATTTAAGCTTGATTTTCATTATTTTCCCATCACAAAAGAAAATAAAATTGAGCAGGAAAATTGCCAATTAGAATTACTAAAAAAATCCGAAATAGATTTAGTAGTTTTAGCAAAATATATGCAAGTATTAACCCCAGAATTTATTACTAAATTCCCCCAAATTATTAATATTCATCATTCATTTTTGCCCGCATTTGCGGGAGCAAATCCCTATCAAAGAGCTTATGAAAGGGGAGTAAAAATTATTGGTGCAACTGGTCATTATGTCACGGCGGATTTAGATGAAGGTCCGATTATTGCCCAGGAAGTCGTACATATTAGTCATCGTGATACGGTACATGATTTAATCAGAAAGGGCAAAGATTTAGAGAGGTTAGTATTAGCAAGAGCTGTACGTTTACACATCCAAAATCGGGTGTTAGTTTATGGAAATCGCACCGTAGTTTTTGAGTGATTTTTTAATATTAATGTAGAGGTTAACGGCGGTTAATCCCTACAATTCTTGCTTAATAACCGTTATAATTAAATGTAAAATTTATTTATTTACAATGAGTAATTCAACAAAAAGATTAAAAGAAAATGATTGGCGTTTATTATTAAAACTTTTACCTTACGCCAAAGAGCATCAAAAAGAATTATTAATTGTCTTAATTTTACTGATTCCTATGTCCATAGCGGGTGCAATTCAACCTTTAATTATTGGACAATCAATTTCCCTATTAAGACAGGAAAAAAGTTGGCAATTTCTTGATAATTTACCTATTGCACAAGCTTTAAATATTCTTATTTTAATCTTACTATTTACCATCATAGTCAGATTAATTTTTGTCGCTATTCAAGGGTTTTTAGTACAGAAAATAGGCCAAGAAATTACCGCTTCTGTAAGGGAAAATTTATTTACCCATGTTACTTCTTTAGGTGCTACTTTTTTCGATCGCACTCCTGTGGGAAAATTAGTTACTAGAATTACTAATGATGTGGAAGCTTTGGGGGAAGTTTTTGCCAGTGGGGCGATCGGAATTTTAAGCGATTTCATCTATATAATTGTCATAATTGTAACTATTTTTAGCCTGCAATGGCAATTAGCTTTAATTTTAGTATTAATGTTATTTCCCATTAGTGCATTAATTATTTATTTTCAGAAGAAATATCGAGAAGCAAATTATCAAGCTAGGGAAGAATTATCTAAGCTTAATTCCATGTTACAGGAAAATATCACCGGAATTAATATCGTGCAGTTATTCCGTCGAGAAACTTTTAATAATGAATTATTTAGAAAACTAAACCAAACTTATTTAATCGCAGTAGATAAGACTATTTTCCATGACTCAGCGGTATCTGCAACCTTAGAATGGATTTCTTTAGTGGCGATCGGTGCGATAATTTGGTTAGGGGGATCCTTCGTTTTAAATGATACTTTAACCTTTGGTACTTTATCGGCATTTATATTATATTCCCAAAGATTATTTAACCCGTTACGACAATTTGCGGATAAATTTACCATGTTTCAATCTGGTTTTACCGCCATAGAAAGAATCACCGAATTAATGAATGAACCGATTACAATTAAGGACAATAATATTAATAATTTACCCCAAGAAATCGAGAAAAAAGGTGAAATTATTTTTGAAAATGTCTGGTTTGCTTACCAAAATGACGATTATATCTTAAAAGATTTAAACTTTATAATTAACCCAGGAGAAAAAGTTGCTTTAGTTGGTCCGACGGGAGCAGGAAAAAGCTCAATTATCCGTTTATTATGTCGTTTATATGAACCAACTAAAGGGCGAATTTTAGTGGATGGTATTGATATTAGGGATATTCCCCAAGTGGAATTGAGACGTTATGTAGGCGTAATTTTACAGGAAAGTTTCCTCTTTGCTGGTGATGTGAAAAAGAATATTACTTTGGGAGAAAAATATGAATTAGAAGAGGTAAAAGCCGCCGCAAAATTAACAAATGTTGCTAGTTTAATTGAAGATTTACCAAATGGATATGACACGGAATTAAGGGAAAGAGGAACTAATTTATCTGCGGGACAAAAACAGCTTTTAGCCTTCGCAAGGGTGGCAATTAGAAACCCAGATGTGTTAGTTTTGGATGAAGCAACTTCCAGTTTAGATGTTGGTACAGAAGCATTAATTCAAGAAGCTTTGGACCAATTATTAATCAATCGTACTGCCATAATTATTGCTCACAGATTATCAACTATTAGAAATGTGGACAAAATTTTAGTCCTTAAATATGGACAATTATTAGAAGCTGGTAGCCATGAAGAATTATTGACAAAAGGAGGTTTATATGCCAGTTTATATCAGTTACAAATGTTAGGAAAATAAAGGATTACTTCAGGTGTAAAATAAACATTATTATCTAAAAAAATGTTACCAAACAGATGAAATCTTATTTAGCTGCCGCTATTTCTATGACCAGTAAACCAGATTTAGCCAAAAATTTGGCCGAAGCTGAAGAATTGATTGATTTAAGTGTTCGGCAAGGTGCGCAATTAGTCACTTTGCCCGAAAACTTTTCTTTTTTAGGCAAAGAAGAGGATAAATTGACTCATGCTAAGGAAATTGCCCTGGAAAGTGAAAAATTCCTCAAAAAAATGGCCCAAAAATATCAAATCACCATTTTAGGTGGCGGTTTTCCTGTACCGGTGGATAGTGATAAGGCTTTCAACACAGCCGTTTTGATTGATCCCAATGGCAATGAACTGGCTCGTTATCAAAAGGTCCACCTTTTTGACGTAAATGTGCCCGACGGTAATACTTATTTGGAGTCTAGCACGGTGAAAGCGGGGCAGCATTTACCCCCTGTCTATCAGTCGGAAACCCTCGGTAATTTGGGCTTTTCTGTCTGTTATGACGTGCGTTTTCCTGAGTTATATCGCCATTTATCGAAACAAGGTGCCGAGGTTTTGTTTGTTCCCGCCGCGTTTACCGCTTACACCGGTAAAGACCATTGGCAAGTTCTGCTACAAGCTAGGGCGATCGAAAATACCTGTTATGTGATCGCCCCTGCTCAAACCGGCAACCATTATGAAATGCGTCATACCCACGGTCACGCCATGATTATTGACCCTTGGGGCATAATATTGGCCGATAGTGGGGATCAACCAGGAGTGGCGATCGCCGAAATCAACCCCGCTCGTTTACAACAAGTTCGGCGACAAATGCCATCTTTGCAACACCGAGTTTTTGTTTAATTAATAATTAACAATTATAGTAATTCCAAATAAAAATTAAACAAAAGTTTTTAGTTTGTTGTTGGACTTTAGTCCTAAGAAGCGCTAAAGCGCAACTACGAACCTATTTTTCAACTGTTTTAATCTTAATTGGAATCACTATAACAGTTGTTATAGCATTTTTAGTTGATATTTTGCCTCTTTTTCCCCCTCTCCCTTTGGGATGAGGGGGGTAGGGCAGGGAAACCGTTTCAAAGTAAAATTTGCTATTTTTGAACCCCTTGCCTAATATGAGTTTAAATACCTTTTTCCTAATACTTAAAAAACAGGTTTTAAATATTAGGAAA
>JAABRE010000068.1 GCA_011391125.1 Synechococcales cyanobacterium S06 | reverse complement strand
TTTTTGTGGTGGGTTTGAACGTAAACTGATGTAGATTACGTGCATCTTCTCTGAAACCCCTTTATAGTATAGTTTTTAAGTCTTTTGTCCCGTACTTAGGCGTCACATAGACAATATTATTGGTTAAATAATTAATTTTTAATTGTGATGCACTTTACAAGCTATAATTAGTTCAAATCATTATTTATTATGCAATTATGCCAACCTCAAAACTGAAACAAGCTTGGTTAAATTTACCAACTAAGGCTTCTGAACCTGTTGTCGGTACTAAATTAATGCCTATTTTATTAGAAAGTCTTGGTTTTTCTCAAGATGAATATTATCCACAATTTTCGACAGGATGTGGAACAAGAGTTGTGGATTTTGCAGCCAGAAAAAATACCGAAGGTGATTCTTTTTTACATAATCCCAAAAACCCTTTTATGTTAATTGAAATTAAGGGTAGAAACATTAATTTAAACACTAATTCAGCTTCATATATTGCCACAGTTAAACAGATTAAAGATTATCTTTCTTGTCACTCTAAAAATACCCAAACTGCTCCATGGGGAATCATTACCAATGGGGATAATTTCCAGTTATTTAGGAAGCATGGAAAGGTTATTTATCCCTATACAATTAATCTTACTTTAACGGCGGATAATATAGATGAAAAGATGACAGAAATTAGGGACTATATAGATAATACCAAACGTGCTTTGTCAGTAGCAATTTATAATAATAAAGGTGGAGTGGGTAAAACTACAACTGCCATTAATTTAGCGGGAAGGTTATGTTTACCTCCTTTTGATAAAAAGGTTTTAGTCATTGATTTTGATCCGAATCAGCAGGATTTAACTAATATTTTAAAGATTAAACCTGCAAAAATAAACTTTTCTGAATATTTAGCTAATCCGAAAAATAAAGACATTAAAGATACTATTTTCTCCTATAAATTAAAGAATAAAAAAAGTGTTTTCTATGGTTTTGATGTTATTCCCGCTGATGAAAATTTAACTAAAGATACATTATTAATTTCTCAAATAAAGCAAACAGGAAAATTAAGACAAACTATTGCAATTCTGAAAAACAATTATGATTATATTCTCATTGATTCTCCTCCTAATTGGAATTTTTTTAGTCAAGAAGCCATTACTGCTGCGGATGTGATTTTAATGCCGACTAAACCCAATAATCTTGCTTCTTTAGAAAATGCCGCCATTGCTATTACTAATTTTTTCCCAGAAATAGGAGATAATCTTCGTTTTTATTATCCTAATTTAGAAACTCCTACTACTTTACCCATCTTTTTTAATGGTGAGAGAATTTCTGAAGCTCAAAAAAATCAAGCAAAAGAAGCAATCACAAAAATTATCCAGAAAAATAAAAATTTACTACCCTATTTTTTCCCCAAATACACATCGGCTAAAAAACTAATGGATATTTTTGAATTACCCGAATCAGCTTACATTTCCAAAGCAGCTTTTTTAAATATACCGGGAGTTTTTTCTAGCGAAGTTGTGCGTAGTTATTATAAAGATTTAATCAAGGAATATTTGATCTGTGATTAGCAATTTTTTTAGAAAATTATCTATAATTATTATCAAGATTTAATTAAGGAGTTTTGAAAATGAGACAACAAATAGGAGCTTTAGTTTATCTTTATTTAGAAGAGCTAGAAATAGAAGAAACAATTAATACCCCTGAGTTTATAATTATGGGTGCAGCGAAAGCAATTAGAGAAGGAAAAGGGAAAAATTGGCTTCCTTTAATTGTCACTCAAATAGGTGCAAATAAATATAAAATTATCGGTAATAGTTTTGTTTATGCAGTGGCAGAAAAAGCAGGATTAGAACAAGTTTGGTGTTTAATTGCGGATGATTCAGAAAATACGAAAAATGTGGTTAAACTTCTTACTCAAGAAACCTTACCACGCATTAATTTAGCAACAGCAACTTGGGAGGAAATTAAAGTCGGCTTAGATTATTTGAATCATCGTTCAGTGAATCCTTTGAAACTTGGAAGTGTTAAATTACCAACAATTGTTGATAAAATTGATCGTGCAGAGCGAAAAAATTGGCGAGAATCTTTATTAGAAGTAACTAATTTAAAATGTGGTATTTCTAAAGGAGAAAAACTTAAAATCTTTAAGGAAATTTTTTATACTATACCTGAATCTGATGCAATTGTTAAGCCTCCTTTACCGAATAAATTAACAGTTGCTGAACTTAAAAATATGGCTAAAGAAAGAGGTTTATCTGGGTATTCTAAACTTAAAAAAGACGATTTAATTAAGTTACTTTTTGAGGAATAAATAACTTTAATTACCCTGACCAGAAAATTTCAGGTTTCCTCTGCTTTCAAGAGGAGGAAAATAAAAATATTCCTTATTTTAAACTACAGTCTTTAGTTCGTAGGGGTCAACGGCCGTTGACCCTTACTGTTAACTGTTAACTGATACCTGTTAACTGATAACTGATAACTGATAACTGAAATGACAAATTACCAACTAATATTAACAGGATAGTGGGCAAAAATTGCGTCACGAGTAAGCAAAATGGCATCTTCCGCAATAGCTTGAGCTATTAATATTCTATCAAAAGGATCTTTATGATAAAAAGGCAGATTATCAAGGGCAAAAATGTGATTAACTGTAATGGGTAACACCTGAATATTATTAATATTCTGCTGATTTTCTACAATTTCTGCTAGGGGAATATTTAACTGTAATTTTCCCAATTGCACCTTAATTTGTAACTCCCAAATCGTAGCAACACTGACAAATTTAGTGTTATTTGTATCAGTGATTAAGTTTAAAACTTGTGGAGAAAGTTTGCTGGGAATACTATCCCACCAAATAAAAGTATGGGTATCTAAAATTAATTTCATGCATCTTCTCCTAACCAAAATTCATCGGGTAAAGGATCATCAAAATCGTCACTCATAATCATACTTCCGGGATGTAATCCTGGTTTAGGTATAATATTTTTTACAGTCTCATTTTGACTATTTTTTTCAAGTAAAGACAAACGAGCTAAAGGAATTTCATTTTGAGTCAGCATAATTTCCGTATCGGGAGACATGAGGGCTAATAAGTCCTCAATTTTCATTGATGTTTTATTGATATCAATAGTTTTAACTATCATAAATCCTCCTTTAAACTAATATTAAAACTAACTTAATTGTAATCACAAATTCAGAAAATTACTATTTTTTATTAAAACTTTACAAAATAACTAAAATAATGCTTTAATAATAATTAATATTCCCAAAAAAGGTACAATTTACACTTAAAAATATGAATCAAAAAGATAAATTAGGTTGGTCATTAGAATATCGAAATCCTGATACAATTAAATCGTTAATGCCTTATTGGGAATGGTTTTATCGCTATTATTTTCGGGTTAAAAGTGACGGTTGGGAAAATATCCCCGATCGCCAGGTTTTGTTTGTGGGGTCCCACAACGGTGGCTTAGTTGCCCCCGATATGATTATGATGATGTATGATTGGTTTCGTCGTTTTGGTACTGATCGATTAATCTATGGATTGATGCACGCCCAAGTTTGGAAGTTCAACCCCGAATTATCCAAGTTGGCGGCCGAAACAGGCGCTGTTGTTGCACACCCCAAGATGGCGATCGCCGCCTTTAATCAAGGAGCCAGTGTACTGGTTTACCCCGGAGGAGCGCAGGATGTTTTTCGACCCCATTGTCAACGCAATCAGATTAATTTTGCGGGGAGAAAGGGGTTTATAAAATTGGCTTTAAAGCAAGGTGTACCAATAGTTCCAGCGATTTCCGTTGGAGCTCACGATACTCTCTTTGTTTTGGCGGATTGTTATGAAATGATGACCAAGTTTAATGGTTGGGGAATGCCTTGGGTGCTTGATTTAGACCCGCAAGTTTTTCCCATTTATCTCGGATTACCTTGGGGTATCGCTTTTGGACCGTTGCCTAATTTTCCGTTACCAGCACAAATTAAAACTAGGATTTGTGAACCAATTATGTTTGAAAAATACGGACAAAAAGCAGCTAATGATCGCAAATATGTGGACTATTGCTATCAGCAAGTTTATAAAATTATGCAGCGAGAATTAGATATTTTATCCCATGAAAAGTAAATACAATTAACAGTAATTAAGCAAAAATATAATAAATTATGACAACTTATTTGATAACAGGTGTAGCAGGTTTTATTGGTTCAAATTTGGCAGAAACTTTGCTCAAGCAAGGTGAAAACGTAATCGGTATTGATGAATTCAATGATTATTATGACCCTAACTTAAAGCGAAATAATGTTATTTCTCTGCTTAAATATCCTCAGTTTCAGTTAATTGAAGCGGATTTATTAACGTTGGATTGGCATAAATTACTACAAGAGGTGTCCGTTGTTTTTCATCAAGCTGCCCAAGCAGGGGTGAGAGCTAGTTGGGGTAAGGGTTTCAGACAATATACTGAGAAAAATATCAATGCAACTCAGATAATTTTGGAGGCAGCGAAGGATACCCCAACTTTACAAAGTTTGGTAGCAGCTTCAAGCTCCTCGGTTTATGGCAATGCTGAAACTTTCCCCACTGCTGAAACCGTTTGTCCTCAACCCGTTTCACCCTATGGTATTACGAAATTAGCAGCCGAACGTCTTTGTAGCTTATATTATCATAATTTTGGCGTGCCAGTCACTTCTTTGCGCTATTTTACCGTTTATGGTCCCCGTCAGCGCCCAGATATGGCTTTTCACAAGTTTTTTAAGGCTGCCTTACAGGATCAACCCATTGATATCTATGGCGATGGTCAACAAACTAGGGATTTTACCTTTGTTAGTGATGTGGTGGCTGCCAACTTGGCGGCTGCTACTATTCCCGAAGCTGCGGGGGAGGTTTTCAATATTGGCGGAGGTAGTCGAGTGGTGTTGACGGATGTACTCGACACCATGGAATCCATAATTGGTAGGCCTTTGCGACGTAGTCATGTCGAAAACGCCAAAGGTGATGCTCGTCATACCAGTGCTGATGTAACCAAAGCGCAACGCATTTTAGGTTATCAACCCCAAGTTTCTTTAGCAGAAGGTTTAACCAAAGAATGGCAATGGATACAATCAATTAATAATTAATAATGAACAATTAACAATTAATAAGAGTTAATAATTGTTAATTGTTTATTAGTTATTTCTGATAATAAAAGGCAATTTCTTTGTCTTTTAAAGGTGCAAATCCAGCCTCATTTAACATTTGATTTAAGTCGTTTTGAGGGATATGTTTTGCTCCGATTCTAACAATTCGAGACCGCATTGTATTGGTTACTCCGCTTCTTTGTCTTTGTCCTTCTAAACCCATTACTTTGTTATATAATTCTAACTTAACGGGATTAATGGGACTACCATCAAAATCAATTCCTTGGGCGATCGCCTGATCAATGGCATCAGCGCCAGTGGTTTTTTCTAAACTCATAAATTAACTCAAAAAATTAGTTAGAATCTAATTAGGTTATGCTGAAAAAGGATAAAACCTTTAGCCATCACAGGTTTAAAGCGTCCCCTTCATCGCCAAAAGTGCCAGAAAATAGAGAGATAGAGGTCAATTGATAATTAACCATTACTTCCTCTTTTAAGAGGAGATTTGAGGCTTTTAACCCATTGCTTTGGTAAATTTGTCTCTAACCTATTACCTATTACCTCTTACCTATTACCTAACCCTCACCAGCAATTTATTCAGCAACTTCTAATTATACCCTGGTTTGATCCCTAATTGAAATAAATCTTTGGTTATCAAGTAAATTAGGCCGAAAAATTACTTAAATAAAAATTATTAATTCACTAAAAATTAAAACCCGTGGGAGCTAATCATAAACATCAAATAGACTTAAATAACGAATATCCTTGTCCTTCTTGTCAAGGAACTTTAAAACCCATTATCTTAACTGAAGCTTTTGGGTGCAGTCGTTGTCAACAAATATTTGTCGTGGATAAAAACGGAGAATATATCGAACAATTATCCTCCATTTATCCCTATAAAAAATATTGGCAATGGAATGGAAAACGTTGGCAAATTAGCAATCAAACTATCGCTAATAGCTATTTCCCTCTAGCTTTGGGAGTTATTATACTACTCTTAATAATTTGGCTACCTTTTGCCCTACATTTTCCTTCGGGATTAAATATTATTTTTTTAGCTATTATTGCCGTGATTATTGCTATAATACCTGCCATAATAGTTTGGATTTCCCATCGTCGTTAAACTTAATTTTATGAAAAATAATAGCTCAAATAATTTACTTCTAGATTCCGTTAAACAAGTTTATCAAGGTTTTCTCGACTTAGAAAAAACCAAAGGAATTGACCGCAGTCGAGGTGTAAAAGCTATGGCTAAAGCTATTAAAAACTCGGCGGATGAAATTTTAGAAGCTAATACCCTTGACTTAGAAATTAGTCGAGAAATGGCTGTACCAGATTTAATAATTGACTGGTTAAAATTAACACCTGAAAGACTAAATAATGCCATCGAAATTTTACAACAATTAAGCAATTTATCTGACCCTTTAGAAAGAGTTATTAAGGCTTCTTATCAATTACAATTAGGGCAAACTTATTGTCAAAGAAAACCTCTCGGAATCATCGCTTTAATTTACGAAGCTTTCCCCGAATTAGCGATTATAACTGCTGGTTTGTGTCTCAAAAGTGCTAATGGTTTAATCCTACGAGGAGGTAGTGAAAGCAGTCATTCTAATACTATTATTGCTCAGGTTTTACAAACAGCTTTAGAAGAAGCTAATTTACCTGGAAATTGTTTATTATTTTTACCGACGGAAGAGGGTTCTTCTATTCAAGATTTAGTCACAAAAGAAAAATATATTAACTTAGTTATTCCCTATGGAAGACCTAGTTTAATTCAGCAAGTTACCGAATTATCGACAATTCCAGTGTTAAAATCGGCCATGAGTAATTGTTATCTTTATTGGAGTATTAGCGGAGATTTAGACTTAGTTAGATTCGTTATTATTGATAGCCATGCTAGTCAACCTGACCCAGTAAATGCCATTGAAAAAGTATTAATTAACAGCAATCATAAATCTTCTTCTCTGATGAGATTATTCCATAGTCTTGAAGAAAAAGGTTTTCAACTTCGGGGTGACGAAAGTTTAGTTCAAGAATTTCCCGAACAACTTACCATGGCACAAAAAGGAGAATGGGAAAAACCCTATTTAGCTAAAATTATTGCCTTTAAAAAAGTAGAAAAAATCGAAAATGCCATTCAATGGATTAACAATTATAGTAGTTGTCATGCTGATTGTTTAATAACAGAATCTTACTCGGAAAGTCGTCAATTTGCCATGGAAGTTGATAGTGCTTTAATTTATATTAATTCCTCTTCTCGTTTTTCTCGTAATCCGAAAGGAGGAGAAGCAGTATTTTTAGGAATATCAAACCAAAAAGGAAACCGACGAGGATTAATTGGTTTAGAAACTTTTACTACCCTTAAACAAGTTGTTCAAGGGTAAATAATTATTATACCAAATATATCCTGATAATAAATCTAATTTTTACAAGTTTTTTGGGTTGTAATCATTTAATTTTTGGTTAAAAATCGGATTTATTATTCCCTTTAAAATCAGTTTTTATTAATCGTTAAATCGTGTAAAATATCCCTTAAAGTTTGTTGAACTGAACGAGGATTCCAGCCTAATTCTTGACAAGCTTTAGCTCCCGAAACCCTCACACATCTTTTATAAACATAGTGCAATCTTTCCTTTCCTAAAGGAGGATTCCATGAGGAAATTCGCCCAATTATATCTAAAATATTACCGACAATTATTGCTAAGAATTTAGGCACTTCTTGGGGGACAGAAATACCAGTTTTTTCCCCTAAAATAGCAAACATTTCCCTAGTAGTTAAATCACCACTTGAAAGTATATAATAATCCCCTATTTTTCCCTTTTCACTAGCTAAAATCATCCCCTCAACTAAATCATCTACATGAACAATTCCTGTTATTCTGTCACCTCCAACCCACAGTTTTAATTTGTTATTTAAAAATAACTTAAATACTGGTCCAAAATGGGGATCATCTGCTCCAAAAATACCAGAAGGCATTATACTTACTACTGGTAATCCTTTTTTTGCATATTCATCTACTAATTTTTGTGCTTCATATTTAGTAATATCATAGGCCGAAGAAAAGTCTTTTTGAGTCCGTTGGAATGTCTCATTTATTACTTTTCCTTGGGTGTCGCCAAAAATACCAATTGTACTGCAATAAACCATTTTTTTTAGGCCATAATCTAATGCTAATTCTAAAATATTTTGTGTACCTTCGACATTTATTTTCCTCATTTTTTCTTCATTTACTAACCCTAATTCCACATAAGCAGCCGTGTGAAATATTACATCAATATCTTTAATTGCCTCTTTTAAACTATTTTTATCAGTAATATCTCCATAAATTAATTCGATGTCCAAGTTTTCTAAACGAGATAAATCACTGGATTTTCTCACTAATCCTCTGACACTATAACCTTTATTTAATAAAGTTTTAACTAAATGAGAACCAGTAAATCCATTTGCACCTGTAATTAATGCTTTCATTTTTTTGATTATTTTAATTGCTTAATTATTTTTGATATTATACATTAGTTAAAGCATTTTCAGATTGAATGAGATACAACCCTCACCCCCCAACCCCCCTCATCCCAAGGGGAGAGGGGGAAACATTTTACATAAATATTGAAACTGCTATCTCAACCATTTAAGAATTGTTAAAGTGAAAACTTGAGTCTCATTGAAAAATCCTTACTTTATATTCAATAAAAGATTAATTTTGTTAAATTATAAATTTAATCTTAAAATAGTCTAAATATGCCCTCTAGGGGCATTGAAAAAAACAGAAAAAAGTAGGAAACTAAATTTCAGATCTCAAATATTTTCTGCTTTATGATCAAACAAATTTTACCGTTGACTATTTTTCTCAGCTTAAGTTTATTGAGTAGTTGTAGCCCCAATAAAACAGCAAAAATCCCTGACAATAACTCAACTTTAGCCTTAGTTGCTAATGGTGAAAATTTTGTTCGTCAGGGATTCCTGTCAAAAGATGGCTGGAATCTTAGCTTCAATCATGTTTATGTTAACCTAGCAAATGTTACAGCTTATGAAAGTGATCCGCCTTTTAATGCTGAAACTGTCAAGGAAATTAAGGCTAAAAAACAAGTCAGTTTATTAGACACAATAAAAACAGTGGATTTAGCAGAAGGAGATGAAAAGACGGCCCCAATTTTAGTAAATAAAATAAATGCTGAACCGGGGTTATATAATGCTTTAAGTTGGAACTTAGTTAAAGGGAGTGACGGAATTACGAAAAATCAGAGCATTGTTATGGTTGGAATTGCTAAAAAAGATGGTAAAAATGTTAATTTTAGTATTAGTTTAAACCCAGAATTATCTTATCAATGTGGAGAATTTATCGGCGATGAAAGAAAAGGAATTGTTACTAAAAATGGTACGGCAGAAGTGGAAGTAACTATGCACTTTGATCACATATTTGGCGATCGCAATTTACCGGCTGATGATGAATTAAATGTCGGGGCGATCGGTTTTGAACCTCTGGCAAAATTAGCTCAAAATGATAATTTAACAATCACAATGGAGCAATTATCTCAGAAATTAAAACCAGAAGAATATCAAAAGTTAACTAAATCAGTTCAGAGTTTAGGTCATGTAGGAGAAGGTCATTGTTATGGAAAATAAGCATAAATATATTTTTATTTTAGCTTTAATTTTAGGATTAAATTACACACAAAAAGGGCTAACTCATGGTAGTAATATTGAATACATTTTCACAAAAGCAATTAATATTAAAGCGACTTATGAAAATGGTGATCTTATAAAAAATGGACAAGTTACCGTCTATAATCCTAGTGATCCTGCCAATCCGTGGCTAAAAGGATTTACCAATGAAAAGGGCGAATTTATCTTTATTCCTGATTATTCTATTACGGGAAATTGGGAAGTTAAAGTACGTCAAGCTGGCCACGGTAATATAATTACCATTCCGATTAATCAAGACTCAGTAAATGACAGTAAAACAGAAACAACAATAAAAGCAGAAAATGAAGGTAATAATAATGTAAAATCATTAAATCTTAACAATACCAAATATACAATTCAACAAAAATTAATTATGGCTGGATTTGGAATTTGGGGTTGTGTTGGTACAGCATTATATTTTAGTAGAAAAAAGGCGGAGCAATAATGCACATTCCTGATGGGATTTTACCCCCTTATTTATCCATAGTAGGTTATGGCATAACCGGAGGAATGACTTGGTATTCATTGCGTCAAATTAATCGGGAAAAAAACCCCCAAGAAAAGATACCGAAAGCATCATTATTAACCGCAGCTTTTTTTGTGAGTTCCTTAATTCATATTCCCATTCCTCCGACAAGTATTCACCTAATTTTAAATGGATTAATGGGAATTGTTTTAGGATATTATGCCTTTCCAGCTATCTTAATTGGTCTATTTTTTCAAGCTGTAATGTTCCAACATGGTGGTTTATCAACCTTGGGAATAAATGCAGTAATAATGGGTATTCCTGCCATTTTTGCTTATTACATTTTTCGGTTAAAATACCTGTTAGGAAATAAGCCATTTTTTACTCAGGTTTTCTCATTTTTGGCGGGAGCTTCAGCTTTAGGAATATCCGCCGCAATTTTTATTATGATAACTATTACCAATATTCCGGCTGAAATCGACGCAAATACTGAAAAAAATGCTATTTTAGCAAGTTTAATCGGTTATTCTATCCAGATGTTAATTGAGGGAATTTTTACGGTAATGTTAATTAGTTTTCTGGAAAAAGTTAAACCAGAAATCTTAAATTTGTAGGGTGGGTTAGGTGTGAGACTAATTTTAATCACAAATAATAAAGATAAATTCACACCGTAACCCACCATCAGTCATTTCAGTTATCAGTTATCAGTTATCAGTTAACAATTGGTAACTGATAACTGAGGGGAGGGAGGCCTTACACCGCTTTTCTGGTAAAATATAAAAAAAATGTAATTATAATTAAGAAACATAATCCTAATTTTTGCCCACCCTAATTGATAAAATTCCTTTAAAATATGAAATTAGCTTTAGATAAATACTGTAATATTAATTCACCAATTCATAATTGGGAACAAACTTCTAAATTAGTCGCCTTATTAAGCTTAATTTTTGCTTTTGCTTTTGTTACTAAATTAACTTTATTACCCGTAATGATTTTAGTAACGGTAACTATATTTATCTTATCAAAATTACCCCTATCTTTTTTAATCTCAAGGTTACGTTATCCCGGATTTTTTATCTTAGCAGTAATAATATTTTTGCCATTTGTCGCCGGAAAAACTGTTATTTTAGACTGGGGAATATTCACTATTAAACAGGAAGGTTGTTTAGCAGTTATCAGAATTGTTACTCGATTTATTTGTATTTTAACTGTCAGTTTAGTATTATTTGGTACAGCTCCTTTTTTAAAAACTATTAAGTCGATGAAATTATTAGGTTTATCTGCCATAATAGTCGATATGATGTTATTATCCTATCGTTATTTAGAAGAATTAGGAGAAATGTTAACCAGAATGCAACGTGCCATTAAATTAAGAGGTTTTCAATCTCATAATTTGAGCAAAAGAAATTTAGAAGTTATCGCCGATTTAACTGGTACTTTATTCGTCAGAAGTTATGAACAATCCCAACGGGTTTATCAAGCAATGATTTTAAGAGGTTATGGTAGTAATAATAATGGTCATTTATTAACAACCAAAAACGTTAAAATAGATAAAATTAGTTGGCTATTTTCGGGAATAACTGTAATAATATCCGTATTTTTACTACTCGCAGAAATTTATCTTTAGGAGTGATAATGAAAGAATTAATCAGAGAAAATAAAGCGATTAAAAAAGTGGAATTAAGGGCAATTAAGATTGATAATTTATCTTTTTCTTATCCCCAAAATTCACCAATTTTAGCTAATTTAAACTTGGAAATTTTTACCGGTGAAAAGGTAGGAATTATTGGTCCAAATGGAGCAGGAAAAACTACTTTATTTTTATCTATTTGCGGACTTTTATCCCCCCTTGGCCATATTTCTGTCTTTGAAAAACCCATTATTCCTGGAGCATTTTGCCCCGAAATTGGTTTTGTTTTTCAAAATCCCGATGATCAATTATTTTCCCCCACTGTCTGGGATGATGTCTCTTTCGGTCCGGAAAATATGGGTTTATCTCCGCAAGAAGTTGCCCAAAGAGTCGAAGAAGCCTTAGGTTTAACCGGTGTCTCTCGTTTAAAAGATCGGATACCTCATCAATTATCCGGTGGCGAAAAGTGCATGGTGGCGATCGCCTCTGTGTTGTCTATGCAGCCAAAATTAGTTCTTTACGATGAACCAAGTGCCAATTTAGATTTGAAGGCCCGTCGTCGTTTAATTAATTTTTTGCAACATTCTCAGGAAACTATTTTGCTTTCTTCCCATGATTTAGAATTAGTTTTAGAGGTGTGCGATCGGGTAATATTGATTAATCAAAGTAAAATCATTACGGATGGTAATCCTCAAGAAATTATGAGTAATCAAGAGTTAATGGAAAATAATAATTTAGAAGTTCCTTATTCTTTAAAAGAAAATTAACAATTATCTTTTAACAACAAATACAAGTTATTAAAGGGATATGATTTATTTAAAAGCTTTCGTGATTTGGTTGATAATTATTCTCACAGAAACCTTACACGGTATGGGAAGAACAATTTTTCTTGAACCATATTTAGGTGATTTTCAAGTTCGACAAATATCCGTTTTTACTGGCTCTTTTTTAATCTTAATTATCGTGATCTTCTCTATTAATTGGTTAAAAGCAACGAAGCAAACTCAATTAATTATAGTTGGTATATTTTGGTTAATCTTAACTGTTAGTTTTGAAATAATTTTAGGCCGTTTTATTCTTAATTATTCTTGGGCCAGAATTACTTCTGATTATCAAATAAATCAGGGCGGATTATTACCATTTGGGTTATTATTTTTGTTATTATCCCCCTTGATTGCTACTAAAATCCGTGGCAAAATTTCTCAAAAATCAGGTTAAGATCGATTTAAACAGAAGTTTTTACTCAAAAATATTATGAAAATAACTACTATTTTTACTGCTTTGTTACCAATTCCCGCTCTAATTTTGACCTTTACGTCCCAGGTTTGGGCCAAAACACCGAATCAAATTGCGGAACTTGCCATTCCCGTCACGGTGCAAATTAATTCCCTCGCTGGTGGTGGTTCGGGAGTCATCATTGCCGAAAAAAATCAGGGTGACAAATTTACTTATACTGTACTCACTGCCGATCATGTCGTCAAAAGTGCGGCCCTTGAATATACCGTCCGGACCTATGCTGGACAAAACTACATTGCCACCAGTGTGGAACATTTACAAAAGTCAGAGAATGATCCTGATTTAGCCATCGTTACTTTTAGCAGTGAAAATCAATATCCCACGGTCCCTTTGGGAAACTCCGATCAAATCCAAATTGGGGATAAAATTGCCATTTTCGCCTATCCCTATTTAGACGATGGTCAAAATTCTGATGAACGTTTGTTCGTCTATTCTTCCGGTGATATTAATACAGTTAACGCAAAACGACCGAATGCTTATGATTTGCTTTATGACGCAACAACCCAAAAAGGCATGAGTGGTGGTCCTGTTTTTAATCAAGATGGTCAATTAATCGGTATTCATGGCCGAGGTGAAAAAGTAGGCGGTGAAGAGGGTAAATATGCTTTTAATGCCGCAATTCCCATCAATACTTTTTTCAAACTTGAACCTGAATATGTACCAAATTCAAGCAATCTGACTATGGAAATAAATAATCAAGCAGACCTAGCAGCTAACGGAATCAGTGATCATACCACTTCAGTTAAGCCAGCGACAATCATTGATGATATTGTTCAACCAGAAGAGCGCTACGCTGGAGCATCTGAATTTTACTGCGACGTAAGCGGTGCAAATCCTCGCACCATGGCCCGAAATGTGATCAATAAACAGACCAAAGTGCTGATCAACTGGGTGGGTAATAAGGAAGATGATGACGACTGGGGAAAAAGTGCTAAAGAACGTTGTCAGATTGTTTCGAGTAAATTTCAACAAGCCTACTATGAAAATAGATTAAATTTTCTGACTAATGGCATTGTCAATAATTTTCCAGTTATTTGCGCCACGACAGAAATGGAGGAAAATTGCAATGAGCGCAATATGTTATTAACTTTGCGACCAAATAGCGACAGTAAAACTTGGATCGACAATTTTATTAAAGGTGAACCCCAAGCCATTAGGGGAAAAGCTTTAATTAACATGAGTGCAACCCTTGCTCCCCTTCTTAAATACACAGATGGGAAAAATTAAACATAGGTTGTCACTAAACCAGTGCACAGACGTAGTATGCTACGTCTGTGCACTCCATTTTTGGAGATGTTTAATGAACTTGAAAAAACCAGCTTGAGTCAGAATGGTTTTAGACAAATTAGCTGGTTTTGTGGGATAAATTGTTGAGCTTTTTCTAGCTCAATTCCATGGATTTAGATGACTTGAGTTTGCGTTTCAAAGTTGATCTGACGCTTAAAGCACCCAATGTAAGCAGACCTAACATGGAAGAGGGTTCGGGAGTTGCAACAGCTTCCAAAGCGTTAATATTTTCGCTAATTTCATCAGGGTTTCCGCCAATATTGTTAGCAATGTACTCTTTAACCTGAAATTCGGTGTCCCACAAATGGCCACCATGATCTAAGAAACTAGCAGAAAGATCAGCAGTATCCCAAACGAAAATTTCTCCACCATCAAGATTACTATTAGGATCATTGAGAAGACTTAAACCAACTGAATTGACAGTAGGAGCTAAACTGAACATTAATTTACCGTTAAAATTGTTGTCAGCATCAAAACTTCCAAAAGTCATCAATCCATCCACATCAATTTGATCTTCTGTGAGTTGAAGATTATATCCAATGTCACTATAAAGACTTTGAACTGCAGTCCAAATACTACTACGAGAAACTAAGGGAGAAGAAGAAAAACCATCGTAGTAATAAAGGGAAGTTCCACTTGTATCACCAGCCAAGGAAAAAACATTCGCATCAGGAATTTCTTCTTCTCCCCAAACTTCTAAACCATCAACATCAGTTACCCCATTGTTATCAATTTGAGAAGGAGTGGCCCAAATTTTCACACTACCGGGGATAGGTTCAACTAAAACATGATCATCCCAAAGGGTATTACCACCACCGATACCAGTTTGTCCCGTAGAGAATAAAAGGGCGGCTTGATTGTTTATGACTTCATTAAATAAGACATCCCCAATATTGGCCATGGCATCGACTTCGCCATTACCACCATAGTTATAGCCATTGGCAGTGCCACCAACACCATCCCATAAGAGGGTTTGTTCAGGTGTCGCAGCTCCGAACTCATCTTTATCCGTATAGTCACTGTACTCTTTACCCGGTACTTTAGTCGGACCTGGAATACCAGATCCTGCTTCGGGATTAACAAAAGGACCTTGAGGAACATAATTATCAGCAAGAGCTTTGCCAGAAACGCTCAAAGAGCCAAGGACACAAATCAAACTAGCGATCAGCTTGTGGTTAATTTTCATCTTTTTAAAACTTTATTATCCATTAATTATTTCAATACACGTAAATATATACGTAAGTAAAATAAAAAGATCATACTTCATTAAATCTTTACATTGTTAAGTTATGTAAAACATTATCATTTCTTATCTATTTGCAAATTGACCTTAGAGAAAATAGAGCCTAATTTTTACCCGAATTATCAAGCGAAATCTTTGATAATTATAGATTTTAGGAATTTTGAATAATTATTGAAAGCACGATAAAATTGATTAATCAATTTTAAAATGGTCAATTTATCGCGAATTTATCAAGTGTAAATTCGTTAACTTATAAGCAAAAGTTATCTAAAGCTAAAATTAAATTTCGCCACCCGCTTTACACAATCTTTATATTTCTAGCTATTTAATCAGTATTATTACGGTAAATATTTTATTCAATACGGGTAAAAGTGAGTTCTCAGCTTGGTTTACGTAGATAAATGAAAACTGAGCCAACAAGTTGACCAATCATCGAGGTGACTCGATGAAGCCGAAGCTATACCGCAAAGTTAACGGAGCAGCAGATTCGGTTTTTTAATTAAGGGAATAAACTTGACCATCAATAAAAATGCGAGTAATTCCTTTAGCCTGTAAATAGGAACAAGTTTTCGCGAAAATACTACTATCAGGCACTTTAATCACCCTTTCGCGACGATTAGAAAAACGTCTCGCGATTCTGTGATTATCAAAAATGGGTAAAGTTTGTTCTTGAATTTCTGTGAGGGGAATTTTTCCTAATTCGCGAAAATCTTTCAATGGTCTTGTGATCAATTCGGAACGACGATCAATCACTACATAACAAACTTTCGGTAAACTGGCTTGACTAAGGGGTAAAATCTCTAAACAGCCATTAACAGGATGGGGTAAAGAAGCAAATTGCTCTTCATCGGAACTAATTTCTTCATTGTCATCATAATCCTCATCATAATCTTCATCAAGATCGCCGATGTCTTCCCCTAATAGTTGTTGCAAAGTAAGCACTTCTACTTGTTCGGCATCATCATCATCATCAGATTCTGAAGCAAATAAATCTAACTGCTGCACAGGATATTGGTTAATTAGGGTTGGTTTATGCTGGTTAACTTTCATTGGTTCAGGGGAAGAAACTACCTTTTGTACGTCTGAATTTGTGATGGGGGAAGGCTGATGGTTCGGGGGAATTTCCTCCAGTGAGGCCGAAGTAATCAGTTCGGCCTTGGTTACTGAAGACTCTGGTTCTGAGATTTCTCTAATTAGTTCGGCCTTGGTTACTGAAGACTCTGGTTCTGAGATTTCTCTAATTAGTTCGGCCTTGGTTTCTGAAGACTCTGGTTCTGAGGTTTCTCTAATTAGTTCGGCCTTGGTTTCTGAAGACTCTGGTTGTTCCCAAATTAAGCTTTCAGTCTCGGAATTAACTGATTGACGACGATAGGGAGTACGAGCTAAACGTTTTTTTTGTATTAATTCTTCATACTCTTCCAGGGAGAAACTTCCTTTAAGAAAACGACTAATAGTGGAACTACTAACCTCAAACCTTTCGGCCAAAGTTGAAGTAGTTTCCTCTGATTCTCGATAGAGTTTGATAATTTCGTTTTTATCAGCTTCAGATAATTTCTTTAGACTCATTTTTCTTAAGGATGCTATTAGCCCTTAGATTTTAACATAAGTGGTATCAGATAGCGCGTTGGGCAAGTAAAAAGTAAAAAGTTTAAGATAAAAGTTTAAGATAAAAGGGTTTTAAGGTATGAACTACCCCGACTTGCCGACTAATTGCTAACGCAATCAGTCTCACTAAGTCGGAGTTTCTGACGCTTCATCGAGGCCGCTTGCACGGGACCCACCGCAGTAAGTAGAAGTAGAGGCATCCTCTCCACATTTTGAGAGGCTAGTTCCTAACCCCTTGCGGATATGTTCCGCTATAACTTGTGCACTAGCAAAATCTCGCCCACATTGGTAATCACAATTTTCGCAGTAATGTACCCGTTCGGATAATAACTTTTTCTTAAGATGGTCACATTTTGGGCATCTTTGAGATGGTTTAATCTTTTGCGTTGGTATTTCGATATAGCTACCACCTGCTTCGTTAGTTTTGTATTTTAAACAATCTTTAAGAAAGCCAAAACTCACATCTAAAATCGACTTATTTAAGCCTCTTTTACCCTTGTTTTTGCTAGTACGAGTCATGTTCTTTACATTAAGTTTCTCTGTGACAACGAGGCTATTACTGCTTACAATCTCTGCTGACACTTGGTGAAGAAAATCTTTTCTCTGATTAGAAACTTTTGTTAATAATTTAGAAACTTGTTTTTGTGCTTTTTTCCAACGTCTTGATGCTTTTATTTTTTGTTTGTAATTAGGGCTTCTTTTCCTTCTTTTCTGTTTAGAAACTTGTTTAATTTTCTGCTCTGCTTTTTTAAGGTGTCGAGGGTTTTCTATCTTTATTTCTTGATAGTTACCTTCTCTTAAATGCACAGCACAAGTAACTGCCGTTTCACAGCCCAAGTCCAAGCCCACTAAGCCATTGCCTGTATTCCTAATAACTTCACACTCTACCGTAATTGAGGCATACCAATTGCCTTTACGGTAGAAAATTGTACAAGTTTTTGGATTACCCCACTGCCTAGCTTGTCCTCTCATTCTAACTTCACCTAAATTGGAAACTTTTAATTTTCCGTGAGTGCCATTAGTGAGTGCTTTCCAACCAGAACCACAAGGATATGTCCAACCAGAATAATGGCGATAAGACTTAAATCTTGGGTATTTAGCTAATCCTTTAAAGAACCTTTGATAAGCATAATCTACACGTTTTAAAGTATCTTGAATTGCGTGAGAACCTAAAGGTTTAAACTCTGGATAAACTGCACGAATAACTTTAACAGCTTTTTGTTGATCATAATAATTAACCGATTGCTTATTTTTCTGCCAACTAGATCGGCGATCGCTCAACGCTTTGTTGAACAACCAACAGTGTAAATTTTTCCACTCAAAAAGCATTTTTTCTTGAGTGGTTGTTGGGTAAAGCTTAAAAGTGACTCTTCTCGTAGTTGACATTTCAGTTATCAGTTACCAGTTATCAGTTACCAGTTATCAGTTGTTAGTTGTTAGAGTTTTCAGTCTCGAAGAGTTATCAGTTGTTAGAGTTTTCAGTTATCAGTTGTTAGAGTTTTCAGTTATCAGTTGTTAGTATATAACGAACCTGCTTCTGTTAGAGACTGATAACTGTTCACTGATAACTGATAACTGATAAAAAGCCGTGTCGAGTCGATTAATAAGAGAAAAATTTGCAGATCATGTAAACAAATATTATTGGAAACCAGTGTTTTGGACAAAAGCTTATTGCGTAATATCAGCAGGTGGAGCGTCATTAGATGTTCTTAAAAAGTATATAGAAGAGCAGAAAGAAGTTGAGGATGCTTAAATACTGGTTCGACCTAACCCCGACCTAAAGAGGATCGGGGAATGCGGTCGAACATTTTCGGTTCAAAAGTCATTTCAGTTACCAATTATCAGTAGGGGTTAACGGCCGTTAACCCTTAAACTGCGTTTAATTAGGTGGAACGCTGCATCGGGCTGCGTCCGAGTGTTAAAAATCCGATTTGGGTTATAAATCGGATTTTAAAATAATGCCAATTTCCGCTAAAAACCCTTTTAAGTCAAAATGTTCAGCGATTAATTCCTGAAATTTCTGCACTTTAATTGGTTCTTGTAATCTTACCACTCCAAAGGCTTGATCTACTATTTCCACAGTAGTTAAAGTGTCAAAATCCACGGCTAAAATGGGAATTTCCAAGTCTTCCGCGCGACTTAAAATTAAGGGTTGGGGTGACACATGGCCAGTTAAAATTAAACATTGGGTGGAAGTTTCTAAGGCCGCTAATTGCAAGTCAGTGCGATCGCCACCTGTCACGACGGCCATATTAATTCCCTGACGGAAATATTCCAACGCTGAATTAACATTCATTGCTCCAATGGTGAGAGATTCCACCATTAAATCCAGTCGATCTGATCGACAGAGAACTTTAGCTTGCAAACGTTGGCTTATTTCTCTAACACTCACACTGCGCAATAAGCGATCTTGGGGAATAATGCCAAAAACCTTAATTTTTTGTTGTTCTAGGAAAGGTTTAATTAAAGTTTGACAGTTTTCCAGTTGTGTCAAGGGAACATCATTTATTAATACACCTACTAGGCGATCGCCCAAAAATTGCTTAGCAGTCAGGAGACTATCGGTTAATAACAAAGAATGATAACGAGCCACTAAAATAATAGCTGCATCGGTAATTTCCGCCATTTGTGACACCGACAAATTAAACAAACTCCCTTCGGCTAAAGTTGCTCCTCCTTCGAGCAAAATTAGCTCCGCCGTTGTCTCGGCGAAATAGTCTTGTAAAGCTTGAGTATAATCAATGATGGACTGTCCCTGTAAAGCTTTGGTAATGGTGGGTTGATCCAAATACAATAGGGGTGAACGTACCAAATCTGGTGTTAAATCCAGATGAGAGGCGATGAAATTAACATCTTCTTCCACTAATTCCGTTGATTTTGTGGTGATGGCTGTTCCCAAAGGTTTACCATAGCCAATTTTAAGCCCTTGTTTTTGCAAAAGAGTCCCCAGACCTAAAATAGTACCGGACTTACCACTATAACCTTCTGTTGATGCTACTAATAAATACTTGGCTGAATTTGCCACAATTTAACTCCTTAAAATTGACACTCTCACGACCGCGTTCTAAAATCACCTGTCGCAACGCGCAGGCGTTAGCCTGACCCTTCGCTATGCTCAGGAGGTAATTTTGACCGAGGTCGGAGATTCTTGTCTCACAGACTCTTAACTAGACGAGGAAACAAAAGTTCCCTAGCCCCCGTCAGACCGTCTCCACAAGCATTTTCAGATACGGACTGTCCGACCGCATTTAATCTTATTTAATCTTTCAGTTTTTGTTTGATTGCAGCAATTTCAGCTAGCGTTTTACGCAAAAATTTAAGACAAGACTTATTTTAATTCTTTTTTGTTTGAGTGTCAAGATTGTCAAGAATATCGTCTGCTTTTCATCCCCTCCTTGTCCTACCTAGGGGCAATCCCTTGTGGTTGCCCCTACCGAGTTTAGCTGTGGGAAGGAGGGGTATTCTCAGCAGGTAGGATAAAATTTTAGTCACTTTCTCAAAGTAATGAATAATCAGTAGAAAATTTTTACTTCTCACCTATTACTTATTATTTCTTACTTATTACTTCTCATGAACTTTCCATATTCAATAAATTACGATAAAATTCTTGATTAAAGTCTATGGTCTGTGAATCTTTATAGTTGTCTAACACTGATACCAAATGTTTAATCAAGTCAGAATTGGCCATGTTAATTTGATAACTTAAATCCGCTTGTCCGTTAAATTGTACCGTGCAATGGGCAATATCTGATGGTAATTTTGATAAAGTCCAAGTGGCCACAAAAGGAACATTGTCACCTCCTTCAATGAGCCGTTCTCCTTCCAAGGATGCTTGTTTATAAAGAGTTATCGCGACTGGTAACAATTCCTGTTGCATTTTTGAATAATAAGGTATATAAATCATTACTTCTGCTCTCGGAGCAGGTTTTATTCTCTCAAGAGTATTGTTTGCCATAAACTAATTGATTACCTTCCTTTTTTTAGATTATCTCTCGGTTTTAATGAAGACTAAAAACCAAACCTATCTCTTGAGTGTAGCACCGATGATGGATCGTACGGATCGTCATTTTCGTTATTTTATGCGCCAAATTACCCGTTGTACTTTACTTTATACGGAAATGATTACTACGGCCGCGATTGTCCATGGCGATCGCCACAAATTGCTTGATTTTTCCCCCGAGGAAAAACCCCTGTCCCTACAATTAGGAGGAGATGACCCCCAAACCCTGGCCGATTGTGCGAAAATTGCCGAAGATTGGGGCTATGATGAGGTTAATCTCAATGTTGGTTGTCCTAGTAGTCGAGTTCAAAATGGTAATTTTGGCGCTTGTTTGATGGCACAACCTGATTTAGTTGCCAAATGTATTGCCAAAATGCAAAAAGCTGTTCAGATTCCCGTGACGGTGAAACATCGGATTGGCATTGACGACTGCGATCGCTATGAAGACATGACCAATTTTGTCCAACGAGTCTCCGAGGCAGGATGCACCAACTTTACAGTACACGCCAGAAAAGCGTGGTTACAGGGATTAAGTCCCAAGGAAAACCGCGATATTCCTCCCTTACGTTACGATGATGTTTACCGCCTCAAACGGGAATTTCCCGATTTATTTATCGAAATTAATGGCGGAATTACCAATTTAGCGCAAGTAAAAGAACATTTACCATGTGTTGATGCTGTCATGATAGGTCGTGCAGCTTATGATCATCCCTATTTATTTGCCACCGTAGATCGTGATATTTTCGCAGCTAATATTACACCACCAACCTATCAAGAAATAATTGAAAATATGCTACCTTATATCGATTTTTGGACAGCAAAAGGGGTTAGATTACATTCAATTAGTCGTCATATTTTACAGTTATTTTCTGGTCAACCAGGGACAAAAGCGTGGAAAAGATATATTAGTGAAAATGCCCATTTGACCGATGCTAATTCTACTGTAATTAAAGAAGCATTCAAGCAGTTAACCGTTGTTGATTAACAAAAAATCTGTGCAAAGTTTCCCCTTTCAAGGGGAAAAAAAATAAACAGGAGGAACTTGTTAATTATTAATTTACATGACTAGATTGGTGAGGGAGAGCCATTTTTCCCTGTTTAATTTAAGCGCTAGATCTAGGAAAACAAGGCTTAATTTTTAGATAAATTTGCTAAATTAGTGGAGTAAGATTGATTACGTTATAATATATGAGCGAAAGCGATATGATCAATACTAGAATTTTACTTGCTTTTTTACTGACTTGTACCACATCGTTAGTCAGTTTCTCTCCTTTGCGATCTCAAACACCTCCAACTACACCTGAAACTAATGATCCCACCAAAGATTTAAAAACTGTGACACAGGTTTTAGATGAAATGTGTAGCTTTTTAAAAGATCACAAATCTTTTAGTGTTGAGATGGATGTCACTTATGATAATGTGTTGGATTCTGGCCAGAAAGTTCAATATAGCGCGTATCAAAGAATCGGGATAAACAAACCGAATCAATTACGTTCTGATTATATCGGTGATCAACGTGATACACGTTTTTATTATGATGGTAAGTCTTTTACTTTACATTTTACTGACTCAGATTTTTACACCACAAAACCTGCTGCTTCTACTATTGATGAAACTATCGATCAAATCGAAGAACAATATGACATTAGCATTCCTCTGTCAAATTTGTTTAAAAGCGATCCTTGTCAAGAACTGAAATTAGAGATTCAAGACTCTAAATTTATCGGGGTTGACATGGTAAACCGAGTACCGGGTTATCATCTTCTCTTTACGGGAACAGAAAGGGATTTTCAGCTTTGGGTAACCAGAGATCCTCAACCATTACTAATGAAAATAATTATTAGTTACAAAAATTTACCCGGTGAACCTCAATATACGGCCATACTTTCTAATTGGAATTTTAAGCCCTCTTTTAAAGCTAATACTTTTATCTTTGAACCTCCTAAAGATGCCTATCAAATTGAGATTTTACCCACTGAAAATGATAGCAAACCTGAATAACATTTTTTTTAGACAATCAAAGGACCTAATTTTATGTTTACATTTTCTCGTCGTTCTCCTTTTTTCGTGTTTTTGACTTGTTTATTATGTTTGAGTTTTTTGGCTCAAGATGCTGCCTTGGCTCGTGGTGGTGGTGGCGGAAGTCGTGGTGGTGGTGGCGGAAGTCGCAGTGGAGGGACTAGTCGTGGCGCTTCTCCCCGTGTTAATAGTAACGTAAATTTACAGAATCGAGGTAATGTTAGTGGTTCTAGTAATCGTCAAACTAACTCCTCTAATCGGGCTAATAATCAGGGAAATCGCACTGATAATCGGGCGAATAATCAGGGAAATCGCCAAGATAATCGGGCTGATAATCAGGGAAATCGTCAAGATAATCAGGGAAATCGCCAAGATAATCGGGCTGATAATCAGGGAAATCGTCAAGATAATCGCACTGACAGACAAGGTACTCGTCAGGAGCAAACCACTGAACGTCAAAGTAACCGCCAGGATTTTGTTGATGATAATTATTATGGCGGTTGGCGCGGTGGTGGTTGGTATGGTGGTGGTTACGGTGTTCCACCGGGTTGGGGATGGGCTGCTTTGACCACCGGTTTAATCATCGGTGCCGCGATTGCTTCTCTTCCTCCTTACTACAATACTGTTTATGTAGGTTCAACAACCTATATCTATTCAGATGGAGTATATATGCAACCCAGTAATGATGAATATATTATTGTTGCTCCACCCGCCGGTGCTGTGGTGACATATCTGCCGGACGGATGTACAACTCAGCAAACGAATAACGTTGTCTATTACAGTTGTAGTGGTATTTATTACCAACCCGTGGCTCAAAATGGCAGCACAGTCTATAAAGTGGTTCAACTTTAACTAAGTGTTAATAAACCCGAATGTAGAGACGTACCATGGTACGTCTCTACGCATTTTAAGCCGATTAAATTACTGACCACTAAGTTGTTTTACTTTATTTTCTAAGGATTTGAGCAGTGATTCGAACGGTTTAATAAATTTATCAATCCCTTCTTCTAGCAATTCTTCCATTACTTCGGCTAAATTAATCTTAATTTCGGGGTCTTGTAAACTTTGAATAATTTGCTCAGCTTGATCAAGGTTACTTTGCAGACGGTGGGCAGGAGCGCAATGATCGGCACAAGCTTCAATGGTGGCCGGTGGTAAGGTGTTGACGGTGTCTGGTCCGACTAACTCATCCACATACATTACGTCACTATAATTTGGGTTTTTCGTACTGGTACTAGCCCATAATAATCTTTGTACTTTGGCCCCTTGTTCTGCTAATTTTTGCCAACGTTCGGATGTGATGATTTCTTGATATTTTTGGTAGGCTATTTTGGCATTGGCGATCGCCACTTTGCCTTTTAAGCTTTCACTTTTCTCGGTTTTGACCAGTTTGTCGAGGCGATCGTCGATATTAATATCAATGCGACTCAAAAAGAAACTAGCTACTGACGCTATTTTAGTAATGTCTCCTCCCTCTGCTAATCTTTTTTCTAAACCTCGAATATAGGCCCAAGCTGATTCCACATAGCTTTCGACGGAAAATAAAAGGGTGACATTAACATTTATGCCTTGACTGATAATCTCTTCAATGGCGGGTAAGCCTTCGGTGGTTCCTGGAATTTTAATCATCACATTGGGGCGATCGATTTCTTGATAATAGCGAATCGCTTCGCGAATGCTACTTTCAGTGTCTTTGGCCATGGTGGGGGGAACTTCAATGCTTACATAACCATCTTTTCCCTGAGTTTCCTGATACACTGGCAACAAAATATCGCAAGCATTTCTAATATCAGTAAATATTAAGGATTCATAAATTTCCATCACCGATTTATGTGCTTTAATTGCGGCCATAATATCAGTATCATAGATTTTATTGCCGGCGATCGCCTTTTCAAAAATGGCTGGATTCGATGTAATTCCTTGGATTCCACGACTGGCAATTAAATTTTTCAATTCCCCAGACTCAATCACATCACGACTGAGATTATCCATCCAAATACTTTGACCGTAGGTTTTTTCGATTTCCAAAATTGGATTAGTTGTTGTCATATTTCCCTCCCAATTTGTAATAATTTATGAGTAGATTTAAGGTAAGAATCAAGACTTTTTGATAGCACAAATCTAAAATTAATCTTAAATTTAGCTGCTAGGATTGGCCATCATTAAGTTAGTATAACAAAATTAGAGCTGTAATCTCAAACTTGAATGTTTATCAGTCCTCATCTAACTCTTTACCCATGCGATATTTAAGATCATAGTTAATAATAAAGTCCAATTCTTCGTCACTAAACCCGTAATGTTCTGCTAAGATTTTATCTATTTCATCTATTATTGATTTTGATTTTTTTACATAATATTCTTGATAAGTAATACTTCCTGTAGATTTGTAATTAGCTGTTTTTAAGAGTGAATTTTTTTCTAAATCAGTTTGATATTTCAAAAATATATCTGGCAATTTTTTATTTTTAAATTTATCAATAGGAAAATTATAAATTATGTGTTTAGTAAAATTATGTGCATCACTTGTTACCACATAATACCAATAAAATAGCGAAGAAGATAAAGCAGAACCAATTAAAAATATATCATATTCTGAGATAACAAAGATTTCTTTTTCTCCTGTTGATTTATTTGCTTTTTCACTTTCAAAAAAAGTTGGTTTGTTAAGAACTTTAGCCCAATATCTAAATCCATACGAATAATGAAGTTTATATATTGAATTATAATTTGCTATAAAATTTGAAATTTTTTTATTAACAGAATAAAGTTTGTTATAAATACAAACTTCAAGATTAGATGATATTTTTGGTATTAAATTAAAATCAATATTTATTTGATCTAAATTTATATAAGAAAGATTTTGAAAAAGTAAAGCTCTTTCAGAAGAAGAAAATTTAATAAGACTAGTTGAGAAAAACGAAGATTTATGTTTTTTCAAAGGACAAAATAATGCTATTGTTAATCTAATATCTGCACCTTCAAACAGTTTTGCTGGTCTGCATTCATAACTTGAAAAATAAGCACTAGATATTTTTTTAATTAATTTAACAGCACTTTCCATTCTTGGTGTGCTAATTATTGCCAAAGGAATAATAAAACCTAAATAACCTTTTTTGTGTTTAAGTTCCAAAGCTCGTTCAAGACAAAATGCGTGTAAATTATTACAATCTAAAGTTTGATAATTATTTATTTTGTAAGTTTTTGATATTTGTGAATATTCCACATAAGGAGGATTCCCAATAATAACATCAAAACCACCGCTATTAATTATGGAATAAAACTCAGTAAACCAATGGAAAGGTTGGTGTGAATTTAACCAGTTTTGATACTCTTTTTTTTGCTTAATATCTATCCCATATTCCCGCGCTAAATACCCGTTTAATTCCTCATTTAAACTCACTAAAGATTGCTGTAATAACTGTTTTGTTTGCGCAAAATTTGCACCATCTGATTGAGTTTGAACCTCTTTGAATGTTTGATAAATTTCGCTCA
>JAABRE010000067.1 GCA_011391125.1 Synechococcales cyanobacterium S06 | reverse complement strand
AGCTTCAAATTCTGACCAAGGTACTAATTTGGCCATTTTTACCCAATCATTGTCAGCTGAAAGGTTGGCTTCAATTTTGAAACCTAATTCCTCTCCTTCCACTACACATTGTTTATTTTTTTTATAAACCATTTTGATTTGAATGTAAGGTTTTTTTCTATTTTAAGGGCCAATCCTAGCATTTTTTGAAAAATTTTTGAACCGTAACTCTTTGATTAGTAAGGCTTTTGACTATCTTTCAGCAAGCCCTAAATAAATGCGATTAACTCGACTAAGTTGCAAAAGTTCACCGAATTGAGTTGGTTGGAATCTTTCAATATTGCGACTAGGATAAATTACAATTACTTGCCAAGGATTAATTATTTTATACTGTTTTAACAACAAAAATAATTCGCTAAAAATGCGATCGTATAAATCATCATCGGGCTGAAATTGCACTTCTACTAAGTATAGTAATTCCAAATAAAAATTAAACAAAAGTTTTTAGTTTGTTGTTGGACTTTAGTCCTAAGAAGCGCTAAAGCGCAACTACGAACCTATTTTTCAACTGTTTTAATCTTAATTGGAATTACTATAAAAAGGTAAGGAAGGATCATTTATTTTTGGTAGAAATAAACCATCAATTCTAAAAGATACTTGTTTGATTTCCCGGGAGGTAAATTCATAGTTATTCTCCGTTTCTGAGGGTAGTTTAATTAACTCAAAAAAACTACGAGGAAATTCGAGAAAAAGACGGTAAAAAATCGAATCTGTTTTCACTGGTTTTTACTAATAATTATTAATTAATTTTTAATTATTGGTAAGGTGGCCAACATAACATTTAATCACAGTTGGCCTCACCCTACTTAGGTATTATTCCCTTAAATTGTACTTACTTAATTGACTTCTTTTCTCTGCCAACTCGTAGGTGCACTGGTGGAATATATCCTGAGACCGAGTTCAAAATCAAGGCCATACATCTCACCTAATAATTGGCCATAATCATCAGGAACTTTAATTTGCAGGTTATTACCATTGTTATCAAAGTTTTTTATCCATAAAGCACCGAATAAATCGGGATCTGTACCTGCTGCACCATTAAATTGTACGTTGGCATCGGGTGCATAAATAAACATATTCGTTGTCTGTGCTCCACCATTCATAGTCCAATTTTGATCATTTGAGTCATTAGAATCTGCGACGTTTCCAATCAGGGCAAAACGTTCTGATTGGCCCTGGGAAACTACTCCCGTTGTGGGGTTGGTGCTAATATGTTGGAGGCTAGAACCGCCACCAAAGGTAAGATTTCCAGTGGCAAAAAGACGAATACCTCCTTTACCGCTATCTATGGTAAAAACTTCACTACCACCATATTTAATATCATCGGGTTGAGTTACATTGAAGACATAATTAAAATAATAACTATTGCTATTATCAGTTAATTGACTCTGAATAGAGGTCGGTAAAGCAGTGATATCAGTAGCACGGGGTAAAGTTCTCGCGCTATTTATTTGTGATGTTAGGGTAATTTTACAGGATTTTAATTGTTCTAATTGGGTAATGGCAGATAAAACACATTCGTTAGTAGGAGGTGTTAAAACTGGCATACTCACAGCTGATAGATAAACATTACCATCTACTACAGCCCCACTGGTTGCTCCCATTAAATTTTGCAGAATATAGGTGTCTTTGGCTTCATCCGTTGTCTGGTTGGCAATGGTATCACAATGACTTGCAGTAACATTACAATCGCCACAGATAATATTGGCATCATCGCTATCCGTTGACTCAACAGACAGAATATCCCCCCCACTCAGGGCAATTGTATCGGAAGCATAAAGGCCAGGGAAAGAAGCCGGTAAAATTCGCCGATGAACTTCTGTTGTTAATTCTATATTAGACACACTTGCTAAATTATCTTGAGTGCCTTTATTTTTTTTACCCCTGATCAATATTTTTGTATCACCGATCCGATAGGTATTATCATCTATGGTGATGGAATTACCATCTTCGTCTTTGACTAAAACTGGTATATCCAATTTGTTATAAACATAAGCTAATAATTCATAAGCAGTTCCCTTGTTCGCATCGATGGTCACTTTCTTTCTTAGGGCATCAATGCTAGTGCTAGTCTCTATGGTTTCACAAAGATCGCCAATTTCTTCAGGTTTACTACTCCATTGATTATAATTAGTTCCTAAATAGTTTGTTGTTTCTGAAAGGGGGACTGGATCTTGACTACTCCTTAAATAAGGAGAATATGCTTTACTATTTAATTCTGATAAAGTTCTAGTCATGCCTGTTTCTGCGATGGCAACACTGGTGGCGGTGTTTTTTTGCGCTAAGGCATTGGTTTGACTAGATTGCGACCTTACTACCATGGTTAATCCTACTATCATGGTGATTAATCCGATTCCCACTGCTAAGACTGTGGCAAATCCCTGTTCTGATTTTTTAGGGTTTAAAAGTTCTAGTATAAGTTTAGTATTCATGGTGTATTTTTCCTTTGATTAATCTTACTTTAAGAGGTTAATTAAATATATGATTGATAACTATTTTATCTATTATTTTAACTTATATATGTCTGGCGATTATGTGATCATACAAAATGTAATCTGTGAGTTTGCTCACAAAAAAGACGGGAGGCGATCGCCAAGTTTCTCTGTTAACTGTTAACTGATAACCGAAATGACCTTTACTGCTCACCCTAAGTACGGGAGAGTAGTTGTGTTTATTTGATTAATTGAAAGGATTGAAAAAAAGTTGAGACAACTTTAAGAGAAGCTCCTTCAGTAAGTTGATTAACGCCTAGGACATATAAACGTTTATCTACTAAAATTAGGCGCACTGAAATAGTTTCCTCATTACTTTTTAAGGTAAAATCTTTACTAGGATAACCATTAATAGTATTATCTTTTTCTTCACTTAAAGTAAATAAAGTTTCTTTACTCTTAAGATTATCAAGAATTTGTTTAACTTCATTTAATAATAATTCTGGACTCTTTAAAGAAGTATCAGAAATTTCTTCAGAATAAGCGACTAAAAAACGAGCCGATTTCGGGTTACTAGCAAGCAGATTAAATTTGATATTTTCATTACTAAAAGCAATATTTTCCGTGTCTTGAGATACCACTCCTTCCGGCATCCAAATGCTACATTTAGCCTCTTTTAATAATACCTGATACCATTGCAAAGAACCATCATTAACCGTGAGGGGAGAAACTGCGTTGTCCGGTGCTGATTGTTGTAAATTTTGGATTTCCTGCTCAAATTGTTCCGTTCCTTGTTCAAAAAAATCAGGACGATTGCGGATTTGGGCGGATACTTGAGAAATTAAGCTAAAACTAGCCAGTAAAATAGAACTAATGAGAATAAATTGTTTTTTCATTATTAATAAACACGTTGTTGGACTAAATCCCGAAAATAAATTTGTTTCTTTTCTATTTTACTAGATAAAAAACTTAAGTCAAGCTTATCTGATTTGAACATCCCTTTTCAATTTAGTGACCAGTTCAGTTATCAGTTAACAATTGATAATTGAATTTATGTTAAGATTACATAAAATTTGATTTTTTTTCGCTTAAAAATTGTATTGTTAAATTTAGAATTTCCCCATCATTAAACTGATTTTTGTAAGAGGTCTTATGGTTCACCTGTTCACAACAAAGACAAAACAATGGCAACGTTTATGGCGTAGTTTGGTATTATTAGGGTTAACCATAGTACCTATTACCTTAGAAAGTCAAAGGGTTTGGAGTGCAGAACGCGTTACTTTTAGCTATCCTCCCTTTGGTGAGTTTTATATTCAATACGATTCTCTGGAAAAATTTGCCAAAACTGGGGAAATTACCCCTAACCTTCGATTTTATACCAGGTTTATGAACGACAAGATTTTGGCGGAATTTCGGGAAATTCTCAACCAAAAGTCTAATATTGATTATGTCACCCTATCCCGGCTTCTTAATACTAACATGGGTGAAGATGCACTCAGTCAGTTTGGTTCTGTCATTACCACCCGTTATGGTGTGAATGGGATGTATGCGCTACGGGGTGCCATTATTCAAGGGGCGGCCGAACCTGAAGGTTTAACCATTCTCAACGTGATTCGCCATTTTCCCACTCAAGATTTAAACATTAATACCTCTTTAATTTTTACTTTAGTTAAAGAGATCTCACTCTTTTTTAATTATCTTGATGCAGCAGTCGCAGCGATCAAAAATGAAGCGATTGAGGAAAATACCGGGCAATCTTTAGCAAATTCGACAAATTCGTCACAGAATAATGCGGGAGTTTCTGCCATTGGCCAACAAGCACTTCAAGAACAAACCTCCCCTACCGTAGTTACTCCTCCTAATTTACCTGATCCTAGAACAGCGGGAAGTTATCAAGTTGATAAAAAAACCGTAACTTTACAAATTGCCGCAGTGAGAGAAACCAAATTAGGACTTGTTCCTTCCTACAGTTTCAATGTTGATATTTATGTGCCTCAAAATGCCTCTGAACCTTCGCCCATTGTGATTATCTCTCACGGTTGGGGGTCAGATAAGGCTAGTTTTAACTATTTAGCGCAACATTTAGCTTCCTACGGTTTTGCGGTAGCTGTTCCTGAACATATTGGCAGCGATAATGCTTATCAACAAGCTTTTTTAGAAGGTCATATTGGTCGTGACTTGAATCCCTCTGAATTTGTTAATCGTCCCCAAGATATTAAGTATATTATCGACGAAATTACCAAAAAAGTAGCCACTGATCCCCTCTGGGCCAAGAAATTAGACCTTAATAACATTGGGATTATTGGTCATTCCTTTGGCGGTTATACCAGTTTGGCGATCGCCGGTGCTGCTTTAAATTTCGATCGCCTCCATCAAGAATGTGCGAAAGCTGAACCAAGTTTTAACCTGTCCCAAATCTTACAATGTCGTGCCAGTCATGTACCAGTTGTTGGTCAACAAGACTTGTCTGACCCGCGGGTGAAAGCGGCGATCGCCATTAACCCCATTACCAGTGTCCTTTTTGGGCCGGAAGGAATGAGCCAAATTCAAAAACCAACCATGTTAATTACTGGTAATGACGATATTATTGCCCCCGCACTCCAAGAACAAATACATCCCTTTGTTTGGCTCAAAAATACGGACAAATATCTAGCTTTATTTATCAATGGGACTCATTTCTCGATTATGGGAAATGAAGAAAATGAAAATTCGGCCGACAACAGTAGTGGGGATGTTAAATTACCAAAAGTGCTTTTAGGACCAGATCAAGGGATTGGTCGTTCATATGCTAAGGCCTTAAGTCTAGCTTTTATGGAAGTTTATCTGAAAAAGAATACCGCTTACCAATACTATTTAACTAATAATTATGCCAGCACAATTTCTCAAGCAGAAATGGGTTTAAATATCATTAGAACCCTTACTCCTGAACAATTAGAAACAGCTTTTGGTAAAACACCCCCTGAACCAGTTATTCCTAAACCCATTACTAAAACTGTACCAATTCAAAAATCCGCCACAGTCTTAGCAGATTTGCAAAAAACTGGTGTTCTCAAGGTAGGAATTAGAAAAGATGCTGCTCCCTTTGGTTTTCTCAATACTCAGGGAGAATGGCAGGGTTATTGTCAAGATTTTATGGCTGATTTTCGAGAATATTTGGTAGCCAATTATGATCTACCTAAAAATCTGAGAATTATTCCCCTCGAATCTAATTTGGGCGATCGTTTTCAACTGGTACAAAATCAATCAGTACATCTTGAATGCGGACCGAATAGTCTTAGAAAAGACCTGAAAAATGTCATTTTTTCTGTGCCATTTGCAGTGACAGGAACTCAATTTTTAATTAATAAAAATAAAGAGCAATCTTTTGATCTCAAAAATAATCTTGAGGGTTGGCAAGTTGGTTTACTAAAAGATAGTTTAACCGAAGAATTTATGAAACAAAATTATAATTCAGTTAACACGACTACTTTTAAAGGTGAATTTGGTCGCGCAGAAGGAGTACAAGCTTTAGTTCAAGGCAAAATAGATGCTTTTGTCAGTGATGGCATCCTCTTAAAAGGAGAATTAGCAAGACAAGGTTTATCCCCAGATAACTATAGTTTAGTCCCCGAACGTCCTTTAAGCTGCGATTACTATAGTATGATCCTCCCTAACAAGGATCCTCAATGGCAGAAAATTGTCAATGACTTTATTATGAAACAACGTTTTCAAGTTAAAGATAATGTTTGGTTGGCCCAATATTTACCAGAAATGCTTGCTCAGGCCGATTATTGTCTCAATAATCCCTAATGTTGAAAACATCTGCTGCGCGTGAATCTGTCCAGAATTGGCAAAAAAAACTTCATTCCCTGTTCAAATCCCTCGTCGGGAAGCTTTTACTTCTTACTTCTTACTGAAAAAAGGTAGAGACCTTGAAGGCAACATCTCTACCTTCTCTGATTCACAGGGATAAAAACCGCTATCTTTTCTAGGGCATTTGTTGAGTATCAAAACGCACTAATGGTTGGGAACAAGAGGCTATTGAGACATCTTTGCACAGAGGTTTTAGACTTGTCGACGTTGGGGACGGAAATTGAGAAAAGGACTCATCAGCAACATTCCGGGGAATAAGAAAAACACCAGAAAATACATAAAAGTTCTTTCCCAAGAACTTGCTACATACCAACGCAAGTTGAGATATAGATAAAGACCAGCAGGAAGAACCAATAAATAGAGAACACTTAAGCCAAGGTATAAACCGGCTACTATAATTGTTTCAAAAGACAAGGATGAAAGCATAGATCATGTTTATTAAATGGTGATCAAGCCTTATTCTAGCGTCACAATTAGCGATTTTAAAAAAATTTTCACAAAAGGGTTGCAAAATTTTTGAGTTTGTGTTTTAATTAACAATTGTAGGTGAAAGACCTGAGTCGAAAGCAATCGACTGCGGGGGTGTGGCGGAATGGTAGACGCTGCGGACTTAAAATCCGTTGAGCCTTATAAGCTCGTGGGAGTTCAAGTCTCCCCACCCCCACTAATTTAAAGGGCTTCAGCCCATAAGATAACGGTTCTAGGGATTTCTAGAACCGTTATTTATTTTGTCGATTATTCCGGAATTAACAAAAGTATTACATCGTTTTAAATTTGACCAAAAAACTGGGTTTTAGGTTCCTCGCCGTTCTACGGCGACTTTTTTTTTCGTCTGTCTTATATGTTTTCTAGTTTTTAGTTAAAATTTTGATACTATAGTAATTCCAAATAAAAATTAAACAAAAGTTTTTTGTTTGTTGTTGGACTTTAGTCCTAAGAAGCGCTAAAGCGCAACTACGAACCTATTTTTCAACTGTTCTCATCTTAATTGGAATTACTATAAGATATTCAGTATCAAAATCATGTTTAGTGTAGAATGCAAAATCAAAAAACCTAAACCTAATCAAATTCTTCCATGCTGGTTGAACCTTATGGAAATGGTCAATTTTTTAATGCTAAACGGGTAGTAACCTTAAACCTTGGCGCAGCAGTCCATCCTAAAAAAATCACCCCTGATGGTCTCGCCAAAATACTAGAAACGAAAGTTTTAACCAATGAATAGAGATACAATGCTCAAATTCTAGGGCAAAAATCAGACAGGAAACAGGTTTACAAACGGCCTGTGATTTAATCGTGAACTACCTAGTGTGATTCTTTTTTCAGTATATATCTTGGAAAACTAAAAGTATAGTAATTTCAATTAAGATTAGAACAGTTAAAAAATAGGTTCGTAGTTGCGCTTTAGCGCTTCTTAGGACTAAAGTCCAACAACAAACTAAAAACTTTTGTTTAATTTTTATTGGGAATTACTATAAAATCAATTTCACCTAGTTTTTTCTCAATTTCTAACACTATTCACGAATTCCGTCTTCCTGCGACTTGGAGTAAGAAGTCTAGTGAAGTTACTTAGTTGGTAGGATGGGTAAAACAGTTGCTAATGTTGTAAAAAAAATATTAGTTAATTAGCAGTTTTGGCCATTATCAGGAATACAAACTAAAAATAAGATTTCTGTGTTTATTTTTAGTCCTGATTATTCAAGGGGAAAACAGGGAATTGTCACCTCAATTAACTGCATTAATTTAATGGTTTCAGAGATGGCAATTACTATTTTTTGATAATGGAAAATATCCTCCTCAGAAAGGGTGCGCTCTTTCCTATCTTTTAACCATTTTTGACATACTTGATAACCCCCAATATAAAAGTTCCAAACCTCCTCGGAAACTCCCTTAAAACAGTCTCCCTGTTTGTTAATTATAACGGAATTTTGGCTATATTTGGGATGGCCAGGAGCTACTTTATGGTCTCCTTTACTAATAAATTCAAGAACCCCCCAACCCCCCTTAGAAAGCAGGGTGTTTTCTAATTCTAATTCCCCCCCTCTCCCAGAGGGTGAGGGGGATAAGAGAGGACAGGTCATTAAGTGTAACTGCACTAATTTTTCGCCGATTTCTGATAGTTTCGTGAAAAGGTCATTATTACTGGTTAATGGCACTCGGGGAAAGTCAATTTTGAGAAATTCGGCGTAACGACTGCGATATGTTGGGCTATGAAATACTGCATAAATGTAATAAAATATCGCTTCTGGTGTGGGTAAATATCCTAATTTTGCCTTTATTTTTTGCAGAAATTCTTGACTGAAATTAGCTCGTTTTTCCTGTTGTAATTGTTGAAGTTGATTGGATTCATGGTAAATATAAAGGGGAAATAAACTATCAATACTTTGATTATCAGAACGTATAACTCCATTGCTAATAATATTATTTGTTACCATGAAATAATTAAAAAATTTAACAGGAGGTGATTTTCTAACTGTTATTAACCCCATATTATCACCTAATAACATATGTTTCATAACTTCAGGACGAGGTCTACAAATAAAACCGCCACTATTTCCTGTATAATAAGTAAATCTAACATCAAAAGGCCGATATAAAATAGGTGTTATTTTGTCTTGATTAAAGTCATTATTTTTAAGATCATTTTGAGCAAAATCTACTTTCCAATCTTGAGAATCTTTACCCAAATTATATTTATTTCTCGCGGTTTCAGTATCTAATTTTGCTAAATCATTAACTGTTTCCCAAATTGCTTCAGGTGTATCTTGAATCGTTAATTTATCCCTAGCAGTCACAATTCCCACCGAATTAATGGCCATAATTTCAGTTATTTTAAAATACTGATTATATTCTCCTAATAAATCCGTATTTTGAGGGATAAACAAATAAAAAGGAGATTGGGGATTTACCTCCTGAAAATCAGTAGTTTTCAGGGTATTTTCCGAGAGAATTTTATATTTATGTTCCCTTGTACCATATAAATGTGCGTGATGAATTCTAGCCATAATTAATTTTTAGCTCCGTTTTAATTTCTAATTTAATAGGGATTGATTTAATAACAAAAACTCATCAACTGTGAGAATTTTAAGCTCTCGAAAAGGATTTAATACCAATAAATCATCATCTTTTATGCTGAAAAAATCCAGCTTTACCACTAACAGCTAATTCCAAATATTTATTATCTTTAGAATCTCGACATTCCTTAATAATTATATCTGGTTGAATAATTAAAGAGGCTTCAATTAAAGTATTTAATAATTCTTTCCGAATATCTAAAGTTAAATAACGGTCAAATTTAGGATGATGTAATACTTCTGTTAATTCCTGAATAATCGACTCAGAAAGAATAATTAAATGGTTATTTTTCGCTATTTCTAAAAGTTGGCGTGGTCTACTTTTAGAAAACAAGAAAGCACTAATAATTACATTAGCATCTAAAATTATTATTAATTTATTCATTCGCTAATATTTTCTCTAAAATTTCAGGATTTAAGCCATTAGCTTCGGCTTCATCACTAGCTTGATCCATAATTTTTGACAGTTTAATTATGGCTTTTTGTCTTCTTTTTTCTAACTCTAAACTAATTGTTTCAGTCAGTTTAAATTGGATTAATTCCTGCTCAATTTGGGACATTTTTTGATAAATTTGAGCAATTTTTTCTGGTACTTGTCTGGTAATTTTCTGTAATTTGTTCATAATTTTTACCTCACTTATTGATAAAATATAAAGAAAAGATTAATGATTTTTCTTGTTAGCAATATAGAAGTCAACCTAATTAAAAATCCATTAATAATTATTTACAGTAACAGGTGTTTTCTCAGAAATAACATTAGAAACTAACTGAATTTGTGACTCATAAACTTCCACTGTATCAAAAGGAATTAAACCCTCTAAACTATAACCATCTTCTCCGTCAAAATTCTGATAATATTCAACAATTGTAGCAATTTCACCACTTTTTAAATTATATTCGGGTAAATCTTCACTTAAACAAACTTGAGTAAATAAATTAAATTTCATAATTAACCTCCAAAATAGGGAAATAAAGTTACAAATTTTGTTTCATTTGCTGTAACTATCCAAATAGTTTTTACCGAGAGAATTTTATTATTAATTCCCCTTAAATTACCAATAATTTCATATTTTTGACCATGAATAGTTTTATTCGTAGGAGTTGCTTCTAAAGTAAGAATGTGCTCTCTTAAATCTTGTTCTAATTGTAACCAATTATCTTGAGTATAACCACCTTTAGCCAAATATTGTGATTTATCATCTTTAAATAATAATACTAAGAGATAATCTTTTAATTTTTCAGGAGCGATAATTGCTTTTGGATCAAGAAAAGTCATAATTAATTTTACTCTCTATTTTTCACCATGATATTAATACTAACTCCTTGCTGAATATCAAACATATTTTTATTTTTGGTTTATTGTTTGATTCTTTATTATTTATAGTATTATTCAAGGGGAAAACAGGGAATTGTCACCTCAATTAACTGCATTAATTTAATGGTTTCAGAGATGGCAATTACTATCTTTTGATAATGTAAAATATCCTCCTCAGAAAGGGTACGATCCTTCCGATCTTTTAACCATTTTTGACAGACTTGATAACCCCCAATATAAAAGTTCCAAACCTCCTCGGAAACTCCCTTAAAACAGTCACCCTGTTTATTAATTATAACGGAATTTTGGCTATATTTGGGATGGCCAGGAGCTACTTTATGGTCTCCTTTACTAATAAATTCAAGAACCCCCCAACACCCTGCTTCACCAGGGGGGGTGAGGGGGGGTTTAAATATGGGAGATGTCATTAAGTGTAACTGCACTAATTTTTCGCCTATTTCTGATAGTTTCGTGAAAAGGTCATTATTACTGGTTAAGGGTACTCTGGGAAAGTCAATCTTGAGAAATTCGGCGTAACGACTACGATAAGTTGGGCTATGAAATACCGCATAAATGTAATAAAATATCGCTTCTGGTGTGGGTAAATATCCTAATTTTGCCTCGATTTTTTGCAGAAATTTCTGACTGAAATTAGCCCGTTTTTCTTGTTGTAATTCTTGGGGTTTATTTGGGTCTGGATAAATATAAAGGGGAAAAAGATTATTTCCACCTCGTCTATATAAATTAAGTTCTGTAATGTTTTTAGTACAAAATAAAATATTCCATTCACCTTGATCTATTACTTGTCCTGCTCTGCCAACAGTTAACCCCAAATTTTCACCTAATAACATCTGTTTCATTGTTTCAAAACGCCATCGCCAAACTAATTTATTATCAAAAACAGTCCATTTTTTATCAAAAGGACGATAAAGAATCTCAATAAAATCATTTTTATTTAAAGTAATAGAATCTTTATTTTCAATAATCCATTTAGCATAATTTTTTCCTAAATTATATTTAGCTTTTAATTCTTCTTCTCTATAATCAATTGTTAAAAAATCTTTTAATCTAGCTTCTAATTCTTCTGTATTATCAGCAATAATAAAAGCATCACCCATGGTAACTATTCCACTGCTATTATTAGGGAATATTTCATTAATTGACATCCCGTTTTCATATTCTTCTCGGCCGGTTTCATCTTTGTAAAGAAAGAAATAATAAGGAGGTGAATAAGTTATTTTATTTAATTGTAATAAGTTCAAATCTTCAGGTAATAAAGTTTTATATTTAAGCTCACGATTACCCCATAAATCAGTATAATTTACCTGTCCTAATTGAGTTTTATTTGTCTGATGTTTAATAAACAAATTAATAGAAACTCCTTGCTGAATATCAAAAACATTTTGATCATGAGAACCATCTGGACAAGCTTCTTTTTTGAGGGAATTACCATGCAGATTAATAATATTAATATCATCAAATGTATTTAATAAATGCCAACGCATTCCCCTAAAAGTAGGATTATCCAAAAAACTATGGTTATTAATAAATGCTAAAATACCTTGACCAGATTTATCAATTCTCCACTGAGAAAAACGAATAAATTTAACATAATCATCCTGTAACCAATGTTTACGCTCTCCGAAATGTTCACCATTTATATACTTATAATCTTCTATTAAATTAGTAATCCATTCACCGTTATTACTAGAAATTCCTGAGTAAGGAGGATTACCAATTACTATCATAATTGGCTCAGTTTTCTTAATCAGTGAACCGGACTTGGCTTCTGCTGCAATCATCTCTTCCATTTGCGGAATCTGAAGGGAAAATTGCTGTTTTTCTTCCCTCAATTCCACATCTTCTAAGGTATTAATTAAATAAACTCCTAAACGTTTTCCACTTTTAAATTGATAACCAGTTTCTTCTAAAAATAAACCCAATTTCAAGTGACAAATTGAATAGGGAGCTACTAACAGTTCAAAACCGAAAATACGGGGTAATAAACACTCACTTACATAACCATCCCATGACTTATCTTTTAAGCCCTTAGTTAGCAAATCTGGACTTTCTTGAAAACGCTCATATATTAACTGGAAAATCTTAAATAAAAATGTCCCTGTACCACAAGCAGGATCAAGGATCATGACTTCGGGGTCAGCTAATCCCAATGGTTTATTAAACTTATCTTTAATCATCTCATCAACTGAACGCACCATGTAGCTGACTACAGGTTCAGGAGTATAATAAACCCCTCTTCTTTCGCGCATTTGGGGTTTGTAGCAAGCCAAGAAATCCTCATAAAAGCGAATCACAATGTCCTCGCGATTCATGTTATTCCTAAAATATGTCAAAATGGCATCCATTTTCGCAGCTCTCAAAATACCGACAATCTCAGAAATCGCATCTAATAATTCATCGCCTAATTCCTCTGATTTTCTATCAGAAATATCCTGAAATAATCGTTTCAAAAAGGGATTTGTTTCGGGTAATTTCTCATAAGCTTTTTTACGACTAAAATCATTTTTCGGGTTTTTTACATAACTAAAAACCCGCGCAGTAAATAACCCATAAGCAATAGTTTGAGCGTAAATATCGGCGAAACTATACTCTTTTTGGTCGGTGGAAGCTATTTTTAAATTTGGTAATAATTCCTTTTGAAAACTGCTTAATAACTGATGCAAATAACCGTCGTCAGATTCAGCATTATAAACTTGCGGGATTGCTTGCTCAATGCGTTGGGTGGCGATCGCCAATTCTTGCGCCAATTCCTGAGCAGTAGCCGTGGGTTTATAGAATATCCAATCGACTTGAGGAATAAGATTAATTGCCCTTTCCAGTATCCTGTCCTGTAATTCATCCCAGTGAAGGCTATTTAAACGCGCCAGCAGGTCATGTTCATCGGTAGCAAAAGAGTGGATACCACGGTGTCGAATATGGGTCTCTGTGGGCAAAATAAACGCCACTCTACCCTTTATTTCAGTGGGAAACAGCAGGTAAATGACTGGTTGATTCTCAATATTGGCTTTGAAATAGTGACCACGAATATAGCCATCTTGTTCATCGCTGGTGAAGTATTGTTTAACCTGTTTATCGCTGGTTAAATCATTGAGTTCGGGGAAAAAACCGACAGCGATGGGTAAAGTATCAGCAATGTCGTCGTCATTTTCAGCAGGGCGAAAATACCAGAATCGCGAACCTTGGGGGTCTCGTTGCACAAAAGTATAACCCAAAAGTTGGCGCAATGATTCGATTCGCTCCGATTCTGTACCCGTGAAAATGGCTTTTAATTGTTGTTGATTGATACCCATGACTTACTCACTTTTCGACTGTGAAAATCATAGCATAAAAGCCCTTTTGATGACTCAGGGTTGAAAAACTATTTATTTAAAAAACCATCAATAAAGCATCAAGAGAAACGGTCATTTTAGACTGTTTAATAGTTTCAAAATTAAGCAGGGCCATGTCTTCTATGTCCTTTATTAAAGCTAAGATAAAATTCCCATCTGGTAATCTACTTTTTTCCCCATCGGTATAATTTTTCAGTAACTCTTGAACGGTTTTTTTCTCTTTGTGTTGGTTCAATTGATTGAGGGTAGTTTTAATTGTTTTTCGGTCTATTTTATCGGGTAAAATCTCCATTGTTCTAATCCGTTTTTGAATCCGATTAACCCGTTCAGAAGTGACAGTAAGATGTTCGACAAAATTATCAGTTACTTCTAGTTGGGGTTCATATTCTTGTTTAATTTCTAAGAGTTTATTGTACAATAATTGAGCCTTTTCTAGGGTTTGAAAAGCGGAAACTACCCCCATATATTCAGGGGTTTTAAAACCGGTAGCAATTGCTTGGCCATAGCCATCTTTTTCACCGGTTAAATTATTCCAGTACAGGGTTTCTTTTTGGTCTGCTAGAAACTCATTATTTGGTCCATAATAATTAATAGTTAATCCCACCAAAGTTTGCGGACTATTCTGATTATAATGACCTTGACCAATACTAATGGGATTAGGGAGATAATCTGTGCCTAATTTTTTGAATAAACGGCTTAATTCTTGACTCTGTAAAATTTCATTTTCAGTGTAAAGATTATTAACATTTTCTTGCTTTTCATACTCCATTTCTTGGACACTATACTGTTCTAAATTACGAGCTTTAATTAACGAACGAATAAAGTCAATATACCCCGGCAAAACCTCATCATCAAAGGCTGTATCACCATAAATAGATGCTCCTAAATCTGTCATTTTTTCGATGGTAGGAACAAAACCTGTTTCGGGGGAATCACCGATACTTCCCTCCTTTGTAAGGGGGGGTAGGGGGGTACATCCGATTAATTTCTTATGTAAATTATCCAATCTCGATGCTTGTCTTAATAGCTGAGATTCACTATTAGCATAATAAATATGAATATATTCACAGGGGTGTTGTTTGGGACGATCTATTCTCCCAATTCTCTGCTCTAAAACCATGGGATTCCAGGGTAAATCTATGTTAATTAGATAGTCCGCATCCTGTAAATTTTGCCCCACTGATAATGTTTCTGAGCCGATTAAAACACTTATTTGCTGATCTGAATTGGGGCGCTCTTTTTCCTCTTTACAACTGGCTTCAGGAGCAAATAAACGGAATAATTCTAAACGAGTAAGCCCTTTTTTGGAGCGGTTTTTCTTAACTAGATTATGTTTGGCAAATTTAACGATTTGATTCCCTTTATGATAATTTTTATTACCACCAATGGCCATACCAATACCCTGAGCTGAAATGACAGTATCCTGAGTCATATATTGATAGTAGTCAATGACAGTATCGGCGAAAGTAGAGATTAAAAGGACTTTTTGACCCGCTAATAATAATTCTCTGACTTTTTTGGTAACGATTTCCCGTTTATGATCCTTGACAAATTCATTGGCAAGTAACAGTTCAATCTCATTTAATAGCCCTAAATCACTATCACAATCTTCCAGTATTTTCTGATAAATAGACAGTGCTAAATCGGGATTATTTTTTAACGGTTCAATGGCAATATTAATCGCACTTTGCAGTTTTTGACGTTGTAACTTTTGGTCGGTTTCGGGAATGTCATCCTCCTCATCTTCCTCCTCAAAATCGTCATCAAAATCCCCATCTTTTTCCCAATTATTATTAGTTATGCCGCTAAATTCTTGTTCACTAATAAAATTATAATGAAGCTCAAGAAACTTTCTCAACCCTTCAGCATCGGGAGTCACAGCTTCCAATCGTTGCTGTAATTGCTGAATCCTGGCGCCAAAATTCTTGATCGTACGTCGTAGTGCATACATACTTGACTCAGCACGCTGTATAAAGATGCGTCGCTGGTTACGCAACAAGGAGCGTTGGCTCACTGAACCTTTTAAATAACGAATCGGGTCAACAAAAGGGATAAAAAGACTTTCTTCAAACTGAGAAAAAATGGTATCCAAGGCTTGTTCAGTTTCTGGCTCAAATTCCACAGCTAACCATTCTGCTTGGCGGGAAGGGTACAAATTTAAACCGGCCATGGCAGTTTTCAACTGTTTGCGGGTACGTTGTAAGAAAAGTTCACGATAAACTTGACGAAATATGTCAGTCTCATCAATGAAGTTAGTTAAACCCACATCTCGATGACGAAACCAATCAATTATTTCGGGTTTAAAACCTAAATCTTTGAACCCTTCGGGACGGGTCAAAAAGGGAAATAAAATATTGTAAATGTCCTCGCGACGGTTATTCCAGGGTGTCGCTGTTAATAATAAATAATGCCGTTTTCTCTGCTTAATAATGTCATCATTTCTAATTTTTAAACAGATTTTATGAATGATACTATCATAGTTTCTAATTCCCTCGTGTGCTTCATCAATAATAATTAAATCTGGTCCACCATAACGTTTAAAATCTTCGAGGAAATTACTATTTTTCCTACTCATTAAATTCTTATTATAAAGTTCATAATGATTGCCATTTTTCAGACCTAATTCTGTCATTTCTCTCTGCCAGTTATCGTGTAATTTTTTAGCAGCAATAATAGCTATTTTGCTCTGTCCATTTTGTTCTTGATATAACCGAGCTACCGCCGCTGCTAATCTAGTTTTGCCCAAACCTACGGCATCAGCACAGACAGCGACACCAAAGTCCTGCATAATACGGTAACAGTGTTGAGCCCCTGATTTTTGATGTTCAAAGAGGGTATTTTCCGCGACTAAATCTGTTAAATAATCGCTATCTTCAACCCGTAATAAATGGGGTTTTTGTTGCGCTAACCAAAAGACAAAATCATCGGGTGTGCCATGTTTTCCTGCTAATATTAATTCTATGGCTTCTTTAAACCCTTTAATTTCCGCAAAATCAGGAATTATTAACTCTTTTTTCACCCTTATTTTCGGTGTTTTATTAACCTGATACTTCCCCCCTTTCAAGGGGGGGTAGGGGGGTACATCATAATAAGTGCCACTTTTTTCCTTAAATCTAAATTCAGTTAATGGTTGTGAGGGATGCTCCGCAGCTACTGTGACCTGAGTTTCAAGGGTGGTGTTAGTTTGTTGAGCAATATTAATTTCAATCCAAGGATTATTAGGGATGTCAATAGTTTCCACAGAGTCCAAATTTTTGCCGGTAATGGTAACATCGGTAGTTTTTCCGGCTGCTAATTCGGGGGGATTAATGGAGTCAATTTGAGGTTTTTTCAGTTCATCTCGACGTTGTTTTTCCTTAATAATTAACTCGAAAAATGGCTGATTTAACTCATAAGATAAATCCTGATTTTCCCATTCGGAATCAAACTCAGAAATGGCGGTTTTAATGGTTGCGATATCGAGGGAATCTGAATAATATAAAAAGGTTACACTTTCGGCATTTTTAGTTTGGGCAGCCAGGGTAAAATTATCACTACCTTCGTGGAGGATGGAGTTACCCCGAATATCGGTCAGAATGCCGGTTTTTTTGTGGTATATTCCCTTAGTTTCGTCCATTTTGACCATTTTGAGGTCAAGGATATTTAACCGCACTAATTCAGCTAAAATGATGGTACTTTGAAAGATTTTGTCACTTAATCCTTGCAAAAAATCGGTCAAAGTTTGCTGAATATATTGCTCCCTAAATTCAGGATTTGATAACTTTTCTAGTATCTCAATATCTCGTTTATTAGTAAAACCTTGCCAATCCATTAGTAATTTTATCTTACCTTCATTTAAGACTAAATTAAATAAAGGTTCTTCATATAATTTTAAAACTCCACTGTTAAAATAAGCTGTACTACGACGATAGATTTTACTTTTCTCTAAGTATTTACCAATAAAATCAGTATATTCTTGAGATTCTTTTGGTAAGTTAAAACGACGTTTTATCTTAGTTTCTAATTCCCGAAATGTGCCTTGATATAATAGTTTTTCTTCGCTGGTATTTTCTAATAATAAAAAACTCTCAATAACCTTTAATTCACTGGTCCTAAATACTGTGGAAGTAGGGAGATTATTCTCCTTTTTTGGGATATATTCATACACCAAGGCATTATTCAAATCAATCCTAATCACATGATAATTGTTAGTCTTATCAGTTAAGCGAAAAAAGGAAGTAATATTTGCTATTAAATTATCAGCATCACGATGTTTGAAAATGAGCCAATATTGGTTATTTATCCCCTTAATAGTTTTCCCAAATTGGTGATAATAAGGACGTTGTTTTCTGGTTATTTCTAAGATTACTTGATTGAGCATAATAAATTAGCGAATAAAATTAATCTGACAAAGATTAAGAGGAATCAACGGTTCAAATTCCTTTCTATCAGATGTAACTAGAATGCCGTTTTCTTGATTGGCCAAAGTTAAAGCAAAACAATCTCCTAAAGAAATCCGTTTAATTGTTGCTTTATATTTAGCAACTTTTCGCCAAAAACTATCAGTTAAATCAAAACGAGTTTTAACATTAATATATTGCAATTCTTCGATTAACTTTTCGGTTTCTACTTCCCCTATATCACGGTAAAAATCATAATAAATTTCACAAAGATTAACAACATGAATCATACTGTTATTTGATTCATTGGTGATTATTTCTCTAACGACATCTGCTCCTTTTTCATTACGAAAAAAGGCGATAATAGCGCAAGCATCTAATATAATATTCATTTATTTATTACGGTTTTCCCAATCAATTTCAGCTTGTTTTTGACGAGCAAAATCTTCACTACTGGTAGGAGCATAAGCATATTTACCTTGCAAAGATAAGATTAATTGTTTCCTTTCTTCTTGGGTTTTATTATTAATTTTAGGGATAAATGTTTGCTTAATTAATTCCCGAATCTGTAATAGTTGCTCGTCAGAAAGAACTCCTAATGACTCAATAATTTCTTGACGTATTTTAGCGTTATTCATTATAAACCTCCTGATTATTCTATAGGAAAAACTGAGATTTGTTACCTCAATTAATTATTTTAATTTAATCATAAATATCATCTACTTTTATATTTAATAATTATAAATTAAAGTGACAATAACCTAGTAAAACCGGCTTGTTGAAAATGTTTATCTGAAGTAAAAGCTAAAGAAATATTAAGGTGTTGCATAACCACAAAACTAATACAATCTGTTAAACCCCAATCCTTATCAAGACGTTGACTATAAAGTATCCAACCTTGTTCATAAAGAGAATTACTAATAGGAATTACCTCTAAAATAGGCAATTTTTTTAAACTATTAATAAAGGTAATAGTTTGTTGTCTAATTAAAGGAGAAGTTAACGCATCTGCTACTTCCAAAAAAATAAAATCCGTGGTAACAAACTGATAACCTTCCTGTTGTAATCTTTTTTTTACTTGTTTAGCCGCAAGGTGAAAATCATCGTCAACATTAATCAAAGCCAACCAAGCAGCAGTATCGACAAAAACTTTTTTCATTATTCTAATTCCTGCTTAGGTTTTCCATAAAGATAATGGTCATGTTGATAAGATAAATCTTTAATTCCTGTTTTAATTTGACACTGTTCAATAATAGCATCAAACTCATCAAATTCGTAATTATTTGGGTCGTTAGAAAGCTCTTTTATAATTAATAAAGCTATTCTTTCTTGTTCAGAATCAGATAAAACTTTAACCTGATTAATTGCTTTTTCTAATAGTTGAATCATGTTTTTATACTCCTAATTATTCAAACGGAAAACTGGGAATTGTACCATCAATTAACTGCCTTAATTTAAGAAAATAAAAACTCAATTAATTGGTTAACATTAAGATTATGATGATTAGCAATATCTTTTAAAATTGAAGTTAAAGTACCAATTCTAAGGGGATTATGGGCAGGAATTGTTAGAGAATGTTTGCCATTTTTATCAGTTGTTAAACGAATATGACTCCCCGTTTGTCTAGTAACATCATAACCTAATTTACTTAATGCTTTAACTAAGTCTTTACTGGCTAAATTTCGGGGTATTTTCACGCTACAATCACCTCATCTCTAACAATATGTAAATGAATTAATTTGGGGCGTTCTTTTTCTTCAAAATGACATTCCACCGCATCTTTTATCATTATTTTTAACTCTTCTAAAGTATCAGCTTCTGTAAAGATAGAATGTTCAATAGCTTTGGCTATATAGCCTCCTTCTTGAGATTCTTCTACTAAAAATAAGATTTCTGTGTTCATTTTTACTCCTGATTATTCTAGGGGAAAACTGGGAATTGTCACCTCAATTAACTGTCTTAATTGTATCATTTCAGAGGTATTTTATATAAGTAAAAGATTAAATTTTTTATTATCTTGCCAACGATAAATATTAAAATCTCGAAAATCCGTTGTTAAAATTCGAGCTTCTTTTATTTCTTCGGCTAAAACTACTAAAGAAGCATCGGCTAAATCCATGGGTAAATCAGCATATTTTACCATTAAATTAATCATTCTAATTAAATGCTGATTTGATAACGAAAAAATATCAATACTACCTTTTGTTAACTGGTTTAAAAACTTAAACTACGCATTTTGACCACATCTTTCTAACAAAAGATAACTGGTTTCTACTATTACTGGATAAGTAGTAATTAATTTTTCTTTTAAGGTAAATAACTGTTGTTTTGCTAAATTATGAAAGTTATCTTGGTTATTACCTAACGCAACGAAAAAGCCTGTATCTGCAATAATCATAATTAATTAATATTCCTGCTCGATAAAATTTCTTGGGCAATTTGTTCAGATTTTTCAGCTAAATCTGATTCCCCTGAAAAACAACCAATAAAATCGCTATTTCTTAAGGTGGCTAAAGGATCTTCATTATCAGTTGCTAATTCTGATAAATTATTTTTTGAGGTCTTTATTTTTAAATAAGAAGTAACTTGAATTAATAAACTTTCTACTAAAGTTAATTCTTCGGTATTTAACTCATCTAAAGTTGCAGTTATTCTTTGTTTTATTTCTAGGTTATTCATTATAAACCTCCTGATTATTTAATGGGAAAACGGGGAATTGTAACCTCAATTAACTGTATTAATTTTATCAATTAATACAGCATTGAAACCTGCTTGAATAAAATGACGGTCAGAAGTAAGAGCATCACTTAAATTTTGCTCTCTCATAACCACAAAAGAAATACAGTCAACTAAACCCCATTTTTTATCTTGACGAGATTCATAGAGATGTAAACCTCGTTGAAAAAGTTCGGGAGTAATATTAACTACTTTTATGTTTTCTGTTACATAACATTGCTTAATAAAATTGACTACTAAGGGGCGATTTAAAGCACTTAAAGCATTACCAACCTCCATTAAAACAGCTTCAGTTATCCACACTTCTTGTGTATTTTTTACTAATGGTAATAGTTTCAAAGCAACGGAATGATATTGGTCACGATTATTAAGAATCGCTTGAATAAATGCGGTATCTAAAAATAGTTTTTCTTTAATCATTTTCGGTACTTTGTTTAGATGTTCCATAAAGATAATGGTCATGTTCTTGTGACCAATCTTCCGGAGCTTCCATACTTCCCGCCATATCTTCTAAAAGCTCCCAAGCATTTTTTTCAGGTTCAGTTTTTGTTAATACTATTTCTTGATTTTCTATTTTCGTTAATATCAAATTAGCAATTACTTCTTGTTCTGATTCTGGTAAAGTTGATAGTTTAGTTAATGCTTTTTCTAATACTTGAATCATGGTTTAATACTCCTGATTATTCTAGGGGAAAACTGGGAATTGTACCATTAATTAACTGCATTAATTTAATGGTTTCAGAGATGGCAATTACTATCTTTTGATAATGGAAAATATCCTCTTCAGAAAGGGTGCGCTCCTTCCTATCTTTTAACCATTTATGACATACTTGATAACCCCCAATATAAAAGTTCCAAACCTCCTCGGAAACTCCCTTAAAACAGTCTCCCTGTTTGTTAATTATAACGGAATTTTTACTATATTTGGGATGGCCAGCAGCTACTTTATGATCTCCTTTGCTAATGAATTCAAGAACCCCCCAACCCCCCTTAGAAAGGGGGGCTTTTTCTATTTCTAATCCCCCCCCTTCACAAGGGGGGGTGAGGGGGGGTTCAAATATGGGCGATGTCATTAAGTGTAACTGCACTAATTTTTCGCCGATTTCTGATAGTTTCGTGAAAAGCTCATTATTACTGGTTAAGGGTACTCTGGGAAAGTCGATTTTGAGAAATTCGGCGTAACGACTGCGATAAGTTGGGCTATGAAATACGGCATAAATGTAATAAAATATGCTCTCAGGAGTGGGTAAATATCCTAATTTTGCCTCGATTTTTTGCAGAAATTCCTGACTGAAATTAGCTCGTTTTTCCTCTTGTAATTCTTGGGGTTTATTTGTATCAGGATAAATATAAAGGGGAAATAAAGACTCACTTCCTTTATTATCTGATCTAATTGCACCATCAGAAATAATATATTGACTAGCAAAAAAGTAGGATATTTTATCTCCAATCATTTGACGACGAGCTATTAACCCCATATTTTCACCTAATAACATATTTTTCATAACTTCAGGGCGAGGCCTGCAAATAAAACCGCCACTATTTCCTGTATAATAAGTAAATCTAACATCAAAAGGACGATATAAAATAGGTGTTATTTTGTCTTGATTAATTTCATTTTTCTTAATATCTTCTTGAGCAGATTTTACTTTCCAATCTTGAGAATCTTTACCCAAATTATATTTTTCCCTCGCTGTTTCTGTATCTAATTTTGCTAAATCATTAATAGTTTCCCAAATTGCTTCAGGTGTATCTTGAATCGTTAATTTATCCCTAGCAGTTACGATTCCCACGGAATTAATGGGCATAATTTCAGTTATTTTAAAATACTGATCATATTCTCCTAATAAATCCGTATTTTGAGGGATAAACAAATAAAAAGGAGATTGGGGATTTAGCTCCTGAAAATCAGTAGTTTTCAGGGTATTTTCTGAGAGAATTTTATATTTATGCTCCCTTGTACCATATAAATGTGCGTGATGAATTCTAGCCATAATTATTACTCCTTATCTGTTAGTTTTTGTAGATTTTCCATATCCCTTAAAATGTCATCCATCGTTAAATTATCCAACCATTCATGACGTTTTTTTGTATAATCTCCACTACCACTATCATACTGATGAATAAAACATATAGCATCCACAATTCCTAAACTATTAACTAAAGCTTGAAAACCCTTTCTTTGTAATTCAATTGGTGTCATTTTTTTCTTTATTTTTCGATAAAACTAATCTAAATGTTCATAATATTCAGCTATATTATCAACATTTTTCCATTGATTCATTTCTTTTAAAACATCATCAACATTTTGATTATCTAACCATTGATGACGCTCTTTTGTATAGTCACCTTTACCCTCATTAAAATGTTGAATAAAACGAATCATTCCCACTACACCTAATGCATCAGTAAGAGCCTTATAACCCCTAGTTATAATTTCATTTTGTGTCATTTTAGTCACCTTTTTTTTCCGTAAAATTTGTAATCCAATAAAGGGGATTTGCTAATTGTATTTTGATTATATCAAAATAGCGTAAAGAACGGTTTAATAAACGATCATCCGTAGTTAATAAAATATCAATTTTCCCGTATTCTGCACTAGCAATATGAGCTGCATCATAAGGAGAAAATCCTAATTGATTAAGTTCTAAGGTTCTTTGAGTAATAGTTTCATTAACTAATATTCTAGTAGTTGCAAGAGATAATATTTCAATAATTTGTTTTAATTTTTCTCGATTAGAAATTTTCGCAATTTCAGTTTCAATAGCATTACTGGTAACAAGTTGCCAATTATTTGTTTTACATTTATTTATTATTATTATAATTGCTTCAGTTTCTAACCGAATCCGAGCTTGTGTTTGATCATCAAAAGGGCGATTTAAACAGCAGACATCTAAATAAATTTTAATCATAATTATTAAGATGCTAATATTTCAATAGGTTGATAAATTAACGGAATTAACTGCTCTTTTGCTACAGTTTCCATAGCATAAGTAACACCATTTTGGTCAGCAAAATCAATTAAAAAAGCTTGTTGGTCAAAATCCATTAAAACTGTACCAACTTGACCTCGACGTAACAAAATTTGTTTCAAAGTTTGCTTATGAATTACTTGTATATCTTCGGTCAAAACCACTAAATCATATTCTTGAATTTGATTCATTTTTTACCTCACTTATCTACAGGATAACGGTCTAATTTATCTCCTAGTATAGCTTTTTGCGGATTCGGTAGATTTATCAATCAAATACTCCTTTCACCATTATATTAATACTAACTCCTTGCTGAATATCAAACACATTTTCATCTTTTCCCCCGTCAAAATCGCTTTCTTTTTTCTTACTATTACCATGTAAATCGTAAATATAAATATCATCAAATGCGTTAATTAATTGCTCTCTCATTCCCCGAAAAGTAGGGTTATCTAAAAAGCCATGATTATTAATAAATGCTAAAATTCCCTGACCAGATTTATCAATTCTCCACTGAGAAAACCGCATAAATTTAACATAGTCATCCTGTAACCATTTAGAATTTTTCTCTCCTAAAGGTTTCCCTTCAATAAAGTAGTAATCATTTACTAATTCTTTAATCCAATTATTATTATTTTCTGAATGTCCAGAGTAAGGAGGATTACCAATTACTACCATAATTGGCTCTGTTTTTTTAATCAGTGAACCCGCCTTGGCTTCGGCGGCAATCATCTCCTCCATTTGCGGAATCTGAAGGGAAAATTGCTGTTTTTCTTCCCTCAATTCCACATCTTCTAAGGTATTAATTAGATAAACTCCTAACCTTTTGCCACTCTTAAATTGATAACCAGTTTCTTCTAAAAATAAACCCAATTTCAAGTGACAGATTGAATAGGGAGCTACTAACAGTTCAAAACCGAAAATACGAGGTAATAAACACTCACTAACATAGCCATTCCATGACTTATCTTTTAATCCCTTGGTTAGCAACTCTGGACTTTCTTGAAAACGTTCATAAATTAACTGAAAAATCTTAAATAAAAATGTCCCTGTACCGCAAGCAGGATCAAGGATCATGACTTCGGGGTCAGCTAATCCCAAGGGTTTATTAAACTTATCTTTAATCATCTCATCAACTGAACGCACCATGTAGCTGACTACAGGTTCAGGAGTATAATAAACCCCCCTTTTTTCCCGCATTTGGGGTTTATAGTAAGCTAAGAAATCCTCATAAAAGCGAATCACAATGTCCTCGCGATTCATATTATTTCTGAAGTCTGTTAAGATCGCATCCATTTTGGCAGCTCTCAAAATACCGACAATCTCAGAAATCGCATCTAATAATTCATCGCCTAATTCCTCTGGTTTCCGCTCAGAAATATCCTGAAATAATCGTTTCAAAAAGGGATTTGTTTCGGGTAATTTTTTATAAGCTTCTTTACGACTAAAATCATTGTTTGGATTTTTCACATAACTGAAAACTCTTGCTGTAAATAACCCATAAGCAATAGTTTGAGCGTAAATATCGGCGAAACTATACTCTTTTTGGTCGGTGGAAGCTATTTTTAAATTTGGTAATAATTCCCTTTGAAAACTGCTTAATAACTGATGCAAATAACCGTCATCCGGTTCAGCATTATACACATCGGGAATGGACTGTTCAATGCGTTGGGTGGCGATCGCCAATTCCCGCGCCAATTCCTGAGCCGTAGCCGTGGGTTTATAGAATATCCAATCGACTTGAGGAATAAGATTAAGTGCCCTTTCGAGTATCCGATTCTGTAATTCATCCCAATGAAGACGGTTTAAACGCGCCAGCAGGTCTTGTTCATGGGTAGCAAAAGACTGGACTCCACGGTGTCGAATGTGGGTCTCGGTGGGCAAAATAAACGCCACTCTGCCCCTTGCTTCGGTAGGAAACAGCAGGTAAATGACTGGTTGATTATCTATATCAGCATTAAAATAGTGACCACGAATATAGCCATCTTGTTCATCGCTGGTGAAGTATTGTTTAACCTGTTTATCGCTGGTGAAGTCATTGAGTTCGGAGAAAAAACCTACAGCGATGGGTAAAGTATCAGCAATGTCGTCGTCATTTTCAGCAGGGCGAAAATACCAGAATCTCGAACCTTGGGGGTCTCGTTGCACAAAAGTATAACCAAAGAGTTGGCGCAGTGATTCGACTCGCTCTGGTTCTGTACCGGTAAAAATGGCTTTTAATTGTTCCTGATTGATACCCATGACTTACTCACTTTTCGACTGTGAAAATCATACCACAAAAGCCCTTTTAATTAATCAGGATTGCCAATCTTCAGAGGATCATCCCACTAGGATTACTAAACTCCACTAGACCGGCTGGACTTAAGAGAAATAGCTAGGATTATTATCAGTAAAAGATTTGACCCTACTAGACCCACTAGGATAAATCCACTAGACTTCACTAGACCCACTAGAGCAGTTACTAATAACAAAATAGTTTATCAAACTTACACAAATCGCAAAAGCCTGCTAAAATAAAAATGTAAGTTTAGTAAACTAGTGCGATTCGTTCTTGGCGAAATGAGAGGATAAAACCAATCTATAACCCAAGACCCTTAACCAGTAAGGCATCTAGCCTTGAGTTCGCACTTTAAGACTGGTCAAGGTGATAACTTTATAGTTGCGTAGGTGACTGAATCTAGTCGAATGAAATGTATCACACTGATACAAAATGAGACCTACTAAGGACTCCTTGACTAAACAACTTTCCAGATTTTCATAATTTCTTTAAGAGTTGAATAGCCAAGTCATAAAGATAACTAGAGAAAATAGCTAACCCATAAAAAGGTAAGCAAATTAAAAAACATATTTTCAGAATATCAGGATTCCTATCCAAATGGTGTA
>JAABRE010000066.1 GCA_011391125.1 Synechococcales cyanobacterium S06 | reverse complement strand
AGCTTCAAATTCTGACCAAGGTACTAATTTGGCCATTTTTACCCAATCATTGTCAGCTGAAAGGTTGGCTTCAATTTTGAAACCTAATTCCTCTCCTTCCACTACACATTGTTTATTTTTTTTATAAACCATTTTGATTTGAATGTAAGGTTTTTTTCTATTTTAAGGGCCAATCCTAGCATTTTTTGAAAAATTTTTGAACCGTAACTCTTTGATTAGTAAGGCTTTTGACTATCTTTCAGCAAGCCCTACTTAATGCTTATTGTTCCAGTCGTAATTTTACCGTGGTTGCGGAGTTAACTTTAAAGAAAAATCAGAAAAGACCTGACGGAATTATTAAGGATGATGTGGGTTTAGATTGGGGTTATTGGGAAGCAAAAAATCCGGAGATTAATTTAGATCAGGCCATGGAAAATAAGTTTCGTGATGGTTATCCTAATGACAATATTTTATTTGAAAATTCACAAATTGCTATTTTGATCCAAGGTGGTCAAGAAGTTAGTCGAGTAAATGTTAAAAACCCTGACCAATTACATAAAATTATTACTCAGTTTTTTGAGTATGAACGTCCAGAAGTTAAGGATTTTCGGCAAGCAATTTCCTCTTTTAAACAAGATTTACCCACTATTTTAGATACTTTAAGAAATCTGATTAATCCCCTGGTAGGGTGGGCAGTTTCTAGACAAGATAATTCTCAAATTTCTAATTATTTAGAAACTGCCCACCTTACAGAATTTAAACAGGAATTTAACGCCTTTTTAAAACTATGTCAAGAGTCCATTAATCCTCAGCTTAATAGTGATGATATTCGGGAGATGATCATCCAACATATTTTAACCGAAGATATATTTATCAATATATTTCAAGAAGGTGATTTTCACAGGGAAAATAACATTGCCAAATCGCTGCAAAAAGTAATTGAAACTTTCTTTACTGGTACTCTGAAAAAGAACACTTTTAAGAAGATTGAAAATTACTATTCTGTGATTATTAGAACTGCCGCAAATTTAACAGATTACCATGAGAAACAGCAGTTTTTAAAGAAGGTTTATGAAGAGTTTTATCAGGGTTATAATCCTTTAGCAGCCGATCGCCTCGGTATCGTTTATACTCCTAATGAAATCGTTAATTTCATGGTGGAAAGTACCGATTATTTATTACATAAACACTTTAATAAATTGTTAGGCGATCGAGGAGTTGAAATCCTGGATCCAGCGACAGGAACTGGTACTTTTATTACAGCTTTATTAGATTATTTACCAAGTCATCAATTAAAGTATAAATATCTCCATGAAATCCACTGTAATGAAGTGTCAATCTTGCCATATTACATCGCTAATCTTAATATTGAATATACTTATCAACAGTTAATGGGAGAGTATGAATTATTTGAAAATATCTGTTTAGTTGACACTTTAGATAATACCAGTTTTGAGAATAAACAAATGGATATGTTCTCACCCCCCCAAAATACCCCCCCTCCCCCCCCTTTCAAGGGGGGGTTAGGGGGGGGGCGACAAAATGACCGTAAAATATCAGTAATTATCGGTAATCCTCCCTATAATGCGAATCAACAAAACGAAAATGATAATAACAAAAATCGTGAATATCCTGCCATAGATAAGCGAATTAAAGATACTTATATCAAAGAAAGTACCGCTCAAAAAACGAAGGTTTATGATATGTATGCTCGTTTTTTAAGATGGGCCAGTGATAGAATAAGTGATAATGGAATTATTGCTTTTATTACAAATAATTCCTTTATAAATGCGCGTACTTTTGACGGTTTTAGGAAGGTTGTTCAGGATGAATTTGATTATATTTATGTGATCGATTTAGGAGGAGATATTAGAGGAGGAGATAAATCAGGAAACGTTTTTAATATTATGGTAGGTGTAGCTATTATTTTTTTCGTGAAAAAATCCGACTCCCCTCACCCTCTGGGAGAGGGGCTGGGGGTGAGGGAAAAATGTCAAATATTTTATAATTCTTTAACTAACTTAAATAGTGGTCAAGAAAAGTTACAATTTTTAGCAAGTCATAAATTTGCTCAAATTCATTTTGAACATATACAACCAGATGATAAAAATAACTGGATTAATTTAACTGATAATGACTTTGATAGTCTCTTACCTTTAGTAAACAAAGAGACAAAATTAGCTAAAAATAAAGCTGGTGAAAATGCAATTTTTAAAATATATTCTTTAGGTTTAGCAACCAATCGAGATGAATGGGTTTATGATTTTAATGAGACAAATTTAGTAGATAAAATTAAATTTTTCTGTGATATATATAAAAAAGAGCAACAAAGATGGTTTTCTTCTAATAAAACTACTAAAATTAATGACTTTGTTAGTAGGAAAATTAAATGGACATCTGAACTTGAACAACATTTAATTAAAGGTTCTGATTTAGAATTTAACCAAGAATTAATAATAAAGTCAATTTATCGGCCTTATGTGATTAAAAACATATATTTTGACCGAATAATTGTCCATCGTTTTTATCAACAAGACTCCTTTTTTCCCCTTGGCGAAAATAAAAATAATCTAATTATTGCGATATCAGGTTCATCATCTAGTAAAAATTTTCAATGTTTAGCGACTAAGACAATTGTAGGGTTAGATTTTCTTGAAAAAACCCAATGTTTACCATTATATCGTTATGAAAATGGGGAGAGAATTGATAACATAACGGATTGGGGATTACAACAGTTTAGGGACTATTATCAACCCTCACCCCCCCAACCCCCCTCTCTCTCAGAGAGGGGGGGGAGAAGAATTTCCGACAATTCTAGCTCCCCTCACCCTGTGGGAGAGGGGTTGGGGGTGAGGGCGAATCTCCCCACTGGAGAGGGGTTGGGGATGAGGGCGAATCTCCCCACTGGAGAGGGGTTGGGGGTGAGGGCTAATCTCCCGACTGGAGAGGGGTTGGGGATGAGGGAAATCACTAAACTCGACATATTTCATTACATTTATGCAGTTTTACATAACCCTAAATACAGGGAAACATACCAGTTAAATTTGAAGCGAGATTTCCCAAGAATACCCTTTTATGATGACTTTAATCAGTGGAAAAATTGGGGTGAAAAATTAATGGATTTACACCTAAATTATGAGACAATTACACCTTATCCTTTGACAATAATTAATGTAGAGACGTTGCATGCAACGTCTCTACATTCGACACCAAAACCCAAATTAAAAGCTGATAAAACGAAGGGTCAAATAATAATTGATGAGATTACCACATTAACAAATATCCCCGAAATTGCCTGGGAATATCAGTTAGGAAATCGTAGTGCTTTAGAATGGATTTTGGACCAGTATAAAGAGAAAAAACCAAAAGATTCCACCATTGCTGAAAAGTTTAATAATTACCGTTTTTCTGATTACAAAGAAACCGTAATCGACTTATTAAAAAAAGTGACTACAGTTAGTATTGAAACTATGAAAATAATTAACTCAATGAACAATTAAAATTTTTTCATTGAGTTAACTAAAAATCTGTCTATTTAACCCCGTAAATTAGGATTAAAATTTGCCCTAAATTAATCTACAGTAGTACCAAAATTACCGCGCTGGAAAGCGGTATCTTTGGGGGAATTACTATCAGCATTCGGTGAAGTAATGCCTAAAAGATGCAAGTCACTATCTACCATTAATTTAACTAAATCCTCGAAATTAATGGAAGGTTGCCAACCTAATTTTTCCTTCGCTTTTGTGGGATCACCTATTAATAAATCGACTTCAGCAGGACGCAAATAACGGGGGTCAAAAGCTACATAATCTTCCCAATTTAAGTTAACATAATTAAAAGCAAGTTCGAGAAATTCCTTTACAGAATGGGTTTCTCCGGTAGCAATGACATAATCGTCAGGCTTCTCTTGCTGTAACATTAACCACATAGCAACCACATAATCTTTTGCATAACCCCAATCGCGTTTTGAGTCGAGATTTCCCATATACAATTTATCTTGCTGACCTGCTACAATACGTGCGATCGCCCTCGTAATTTTCCTAGTCACAAAAGTCTCACCTCGACGAGGACTTTCGTGATTGAAAAGAATACCATTACAAGCAAATAAATTGTAAGATTCGCGATAATTAATAGTTTGCCAATGAGCATAAACCTTAGCACAAGCGTAGGGACTACGGGGATAAAAAGGGGTAGTTTCCTTTTGGGGTACTTCTTGAACTAAACCGAACATTTCCGAAGAACCAGCTTGATAGAATCTAACTTCAATGCCCGTCCGTTGTTGATAATCGCGAATGGCCTCCAGTAGGCGTAAAGTACCCATGCCAACAGCATCAACAGTATATTCAGGGGAGTCAAAACTAACCCTAACGTGGGATTGCGCACCTAAATTATAAATTTCAGTAGGTTTAACATCTTCTAAAATGCGACGGAGGGTAGTACCATCGGTTAAATCGCCATAATGGAGAAAGAAACGTGCGTCAGGTTTATGGGAATCGACATAAATATGGTCAATTCTATCAGTATTAAAAGTAGATGTACGGCGAATAATTCCATGAACTTCATAGCCTTTTTCCAGTAACAATTCACTCAAATATGAGCCATCTTGTCCGGTAATTCCTGTTAATAATGCTCTTTTTACTTCAGCCATAATTTTCTAATTTTCCTCAAAAATTTTAGTATTTTAATTAACAACCTATTAACTGTATTTTTCAAATTGTTAATTGTCAATATGCGCCATTATTGCGGGGAAAAACTACGACCCCAATGGTTTTCAAGATAATCCACAAATCTAACAACCCATTATGCCGATTAACATAATAAACGTCAATTTTTACTCTTTTAGGGTAAGGAATGTCATTTCGACCGGAAACCTGCCATAAACCGGTGATTCCGGGGCGAATAGTTAGCACCGTGCTAATGCGATCGCCATATCTGCTTAATTCATCAGGTACGAGGGGTCTTGGTCCAACCACACTCATATCACCGATTAAAACATTCCAAAACTGGGGAAATTCATCCAAACTGGTAAAACGCAAAAACTTACCAATCCAAGTAATTCTGGGGTCATGTTTAAGTTTAAAATTATCTTCAAATTCCTGACGCATAATCGGACAACTAGAAATCATCTCCGATAAAAGTTCGTCAGCATTAACAACCATAGTTCTAAATTTAATACAATTAAAAGTTTTAAAATCCTTACCCACCCGTTTTTGATAATAAAAAATCGGTCCTGAAGAGCTAAGGGCAATCAAAACACTTAAAACCAAATAAACAGGGGAAAAAACAATCAAAACAGTTAAAGAAAAAACAATATCAAACAAACGTTTAGATAAATTTCCGTCTAAAGCTGCTGAAATCGAGCCTTTGTATTGCAAAACTAAAGCAGAAAAGCCTCGCTTCACAAGAGCTTGTAAGAGCTTAACGGAGATAACTTGGCTATTAGCAGTCATTTTACTCCTCAGTTACATCACACACCACATAATCACAAATCATAACCTCAGAATAGATATTTTGAACACAAATTAGCTCAAGAAAAATCAAAAATTAGGTTTATTCGAGAAATTTCCCTGACAATGGTCAACAAAATCTAAAAATTGAGTTTTAAATTGACTACTAGCAAACTTAAGTCCCTGAATATGACAAGCTTCGCGGCTAAATTTTGCTTCTGACAACTCAAAAAAGGCGATCGCCTCCACAATTGCGATCGAGTTTTGCTCAGAAAATAAAACACCTGTGCCAGTGCTAGGATATTCGCGAATATCTAAAACAGTTTCCGTTGCTCCTCCTTGACCATAAGCAATAACCGGAGTACCACAGGATTGAGCTTCCACCAAAGCAATACCAAAATCCTCACAAGCAGCATAAACAAAAGCTTTTGCCCGTTTGAGATAATCTTCGACCACGTGATCTGGTTGTTTACCTAAAATTTTGATATTTGGTTGAGCTAATTGCTTAATTTTGTCTAAATCTGGACCTGTACCAATAATCACCAAAGGTTTTCCCAATTGATTAAACGCTTCGACAATCAGACTAACTTTTTTATAACTGACCAAACGACAAACAGTGAGATAAAAATCCTCCTTTTCGGTTTGTAGAGGAAAGCGATCGAGATTAACGGGAGGATAAATAACCTTAGCCTCACGACGGTAACAACGCCAAATTCGGCGGGCTGTATGATTAGAATTAGCAATAAAATAATCGACCCGATTAGCCGAAATAACATCCCATAGTCTTAACTTATGTAACAAATAGCGAGTAAAAATTCCCGGGATACCGACTCCCAACTTACTACCCTGTAAATAGTCAAAAGTCAAATCCCAAGCGTAACGCATAGGAGTATGACAATAACAAAGGTGTAACTGACCAGGAGACGTTAAAACGCCCTTAGCCACCGCATGACTGGACGATATAATCGTATGATAATCCCTTAAATCAAATTGTTCAATGGCCAAAGGAAGAAAAGGCAAATATTTTTGAACCCCGTTTTTCGCAAAAGGAAAATATTGCAAAAAAGAGGATTGAATCGGACGTTCAAACAAATAACTATCGGGATTACAGGACTCAAAATCAATCAAAGAAAATAAATCAGCATCAATAAAACTTAAAATATCTTGAACAACCAACTCCGAACCCCCCGTTGCGTAAGGAGTTAACCATTCATGGACCACAGCAAAATCTTTCATAAAAAATTGAGAATAGATAATTAAATAATATTAAATTATCAATCAAAATTAACAATAGTCAATTATAGTGATTCCAATTAAGATTAAAACAGTTGAAAAATAGGTTCGTAGTTGCGCTTTAGCGCTTCTTAGGACTAAAGTCCAACAACAAACTAAAAACTTTTGTTTAATTTTTATTTGGAATTACTATATCAAGTGACCTTAGCGTCTTGGCGACTTTGCGTGAGGAAAAACCCAAGATCGTGCCGCTCACCGACAACCCCCTTAGCGTCTTGGCGACTTTGCGTGAGGAAAAACCCAAGACCGTGCCGCTCACCGACAACCCCCTTAGCGTGAGGAAAAACCCAAGACCGTGCGGCTCCCCCCCTAAACACAACTTAATAACCATATAACTAACCATGGTTATGAACCAAAATTAAGAAAAAAATCAGAAACGTAACGAAATGTAAAGTATAATCAGTGAAATAAAACATAAGTAAATATAAAGAAAAGTAAGATTAAATGCGAGTTGCGATCGCCGGAGCAGGATTAGCAGGGCTTTCCCAGGCTAAATACTTAGTAGATGCAGGTCACACACCCATAGTCCTAGAACGTCGAGACGTACTAGGAGGAAAAATAGCGGCCTGGAAAGATGACGACGGAGACTGGTATGAAACGGGACTGCACATTTTTTTTGGTGCATACCCCAATATGTTGCAGTTATTCAAAGAATTAGGAATTGAAGATCGGCTGCAATGGAAAGAACATACCATGATCTTCAACCAACCCGAAAAACCAGGAACCTACTCTAGGTTTGACTTTCCTGATTTACCAGCTCCCCTCAATGGAGTCTTGGCCATTCTGAGAAATAATGACTTATTGACCTGGCCCGAAAAAATAAAATTCGGTTTAGGGTTAATTCCGGCCATGATTCAGGGACAGTCCTATGTAGAAGAAATGGATCAATATACTTGGTCAGAGTGGATGAAAAAACAAAACATCCCCGAACGAGTAGAAAAAGAAGTATTTATCGCCATGTCCAAGGCCTTAAACTTTATTAATCCTGACGAAATCTCAGCTACAATCTTGTTAACGGCTTTAAATCGCTTTTTACAAGAGAAAAACGGCTCACAAATGGCCTTTTTGGATGGTTCACCCACCGAACGGCTCTGTCAACCTTTAGTGGATTATATTACCGCTAAAGGGGGAGAAATCAAGCTAAATGCACCTTTAAAAGAGATTTTATTAAATGATGATGGTACTGTTAAAGGTTTCCTGATTCGGGGGTTAAATGGGGCAGAAGATGAAGTCTTTACGGCGGATTTATATACCTCTGCTATGCCAGTAGATCCCTTAAAAGTCATGTTACCCCAACCTTGGCGACAACTGGAATATTTCCAAAAATTGCAAGGTTTGGAAGGAGTACCAGTAATTAACTTACATTTGTGGTTTGATCGCAAATTAACTGATATTGACCATTTGCTCTTTTCCCGATCGCCCTTATTGAGTGTATATGCGGACATGAGCAATACCTGTAAAGAATATGCAGATCCCGATAAATCAATGCTGGAGCTAGTTTTAGCCCCAGCACAGGATTGGATCAGTAAATCTGATGAAGAGATCATTGCGGTCACCATGGCCGAACTCGAAAAGCTATTTCCTAGCCACTTAACGGGGTCAAATCCCGCTAAATTGTTGAAATCTCATGTGGTGAAAACCCCTAGATCGGTTTATAAGGCTATACCTGGCTGCCAAGCTTGCAGGCCTGACCAACGTACCCCGATTAAGAATTTCTATCTAGCGGGTGACTATACTATGCAACAATATCTAGGAAGTATGGAAGGTGCTGTACTTTCTGGCAAATTAACTGCTCAGAAAATCACCCAAGATTATTCAAATTAATAATGAATAATTAATAATGAATAATTGTTAATTGCTCACTATTAAAAAACCATTGTTAACAGTTAACTGATCACTGTTAACTGATAACTGTTAACTGATAACTGATATGGGATGAATGCTACAACTGCCAAAGCCCCAAGTAAAAAAAAATCTGGCCTCCCCCAGTGAGGCCTATGAATATTGCCGTAAAGTGACGGCCAAATACTCCAAAACGTTCTACCTCGGCACTTTATTAATGCCCCCGGAAAAACGTCAAGCTATTTGGGCGATCTATGTTTGGTGTCGACGTACTGACGAATTGGTCGATGGTCCCCAGGCCAAGCTTACCACTCCCGAAACCCTTGATCTGTGGGAAGCACAGTTGGAATCCGTGTTTTCTGGTCAACCAATTGACGATCCTGACGTTGCTTTAGTTGACACTTTGCAACGCTTCCCCATGGACATTCAACCTTTTCGGGATATGATTGCTGGCCAACGGATGGACCTTTATCGCAGTCGTTATGAGACTTTTGAGGACTTGAATCTGTACTGTTACAGGGTTGCGGGGACAGTCGGATTGATGTCATCGGCGGTATTAGGGTTTGATATGAGCTATCGTACTGCTCCCTGGTACCCTGAAAAAGTCTGCATTCCCGAAGAAGAGGCGATCGCCCTCGGTATAGCGAACCAATTAACCAACATTCTGCGGGATGTGGGAGAGGATGTTCATCGAGGTAGAATTTATCTACCTTTAGAAGACCTAGAACGGTTTAACTATAGCGAAGAAGACCTCTTGAACGGAGTTAACGACGAACGTTGGCGCAACTTGATGAGCTTTGAAATTAAACGAGCCAAAAAGTATTATCAAGAAGCGGAAAGGGGTATTCGCGCGCTTAATCTGGATGGTCGTTGGCCTGTGTGGACCGCGTTAATGTTATATCAAGGGATACTAGACGTGATTGAACGCAACAATTATGATGTGTTTAACAAACGCGCCTTTGTCCCCAATGCCGAAAAAATGCTATATTTACCAGTCGCATGGTTAAGAGCCCAAGTGCTTTGATGTGTTATTGATCATTGGCATCTATAATTGGTTCGTGGTTGGGGCCTTAGCCCTATCAAGCCAACTTATTACCAATGGTCAATCAACCAAAGTACGAGGGTTCATTTCCTGTTTTCCACTTGATATTGCAACCTATGCTGGGTTTTTGCTCACCATTAACAGCTTGGCCGGCTAAAACAGCATTAATGGCCAGCCGTAAGTCTTGGCCAGTCAAGGGTTGGCCGTTACTTGGTCTGCTGTCGTCAAATTGTCCCCGATAAACCAACTCAAAATTCTGATCAAAAAGGAAAAAGTCCGGAGTACAAGCTGCGGTGTAAGCTTTAGCGACCGCTTGCGTTTCGTCATAGCATAAATTAAAACAAAAGTCAAGGGTTTGACACATTTCTTTAAGTTTGCTAGGAGCATCATTAGGGTAATTTTCCGCATCGTTAGAACTAATCGCCACAATTCCCAACGGTTGATCTAAATAGTCTTTGCCTAGTTTTGCCAATCCGTTTTGTAAGTGCTTCACAAAAGGACAATGACAACACAAAAATATTACTAATAAAGCTTTTTTATCCTTAAAATCAGCTAAAGAAATCGTCTGATTACTAACAACATCAGGTAAATTTATTTCGGGAGCTTTTGTCCCTAAAGGTAGCATAGTTGAAGCCGTTAAAACCATTTTTTTACTCCTTTTTTGTGTCAAGTTATTAAGTAGGGTGGGCAATTATTGAATTTTTAAATTAGTGTTTAATGAGAATATAATTGCCCACCTTATTTTTCATTTTTGATGGTTTTTTATCGATCAAATACTTTTTTATAAGGTGGGGCCAACTATTATTAAATTAATAATTTTCTTAAAAATTAAATTGTTGGCCCCACCCTACCTTTTATTAAGAAACTTGGGTTTCTACCTTTTTAACCATTAATTTTGGTTGGATAAAAGAGGTGAAAATGTGGGATAAAAGACCCATGGGACCGGCGAATAAACACAATCCTAACGAGTGAATAGTCCAGATTCCTTTAGTTTGACCATCTAAATAAATGTATCTCCCCACAAATAAATCCATTACGAGAAAATGTACCCAACCTGTTAGGGTAAACTTCTCCAAACTAAATAATTTCGCTAAATCGGTGAGGGATAATTCGGGATTAGAAAACATCTCGACGGAGTCAGCATCTAAACCATTAGCAAACAGATAAATATATAATCCGGCTAAGGGTATAAAGGGTAAATAACTGCTCATTATTTTATTAGTAATTCGCCATTTTGGTAGGATAATCATTATTAACCAAAATGGTAAAACGTATAAATTGCCCAGATTGAAAATTGTATTTAAGTCCATGGTTTTAAATAATAAAATTGCTGAGATTATTTTAGCATTAATAATTAGCTTCTGGCTCAAACTAATTGATATAATTCTAAATTAAATTCTGCTTCATAAAATTGAGATATTCCTTTTAATTTGTCTGTATTCTTAATAACATCTTTATCAAAAATATGGTAGGTAAATTGAGACGATTTAAGAAAAAATAGCTCCTTTTGTGTTAAAATTTTTCTACTTGGTTCTGGATTATCCGCCCATGATATAGCATTTTTAGTTGATATTTTGCCTCTTTTTCCCCCCTCTCCCTTTGGTTGGTGGTGGGTAGGGGGGTGAGGGCTTGTATCTCATTTAATCCGAAACTGCTATACACTTTTGATAACCTCCTTAATATTCTGGCTAGTAAAAATAAATTGTTTAGGGTAAATCTCGGATTTTCTGAGGGAATGAAAATTATTATTTGACTTTGTATTTCTCAAAAAATTGGGTTTTAGACCTTCCCCTTTCAAGGAGAAAAACCCCTAAATTTTTTCCTTGTTTCATCCTCTTAATGAATCGAAAGTTCAAACTTCTTACTTTTTACTTCACTAAATTTCCCACAGAAAAGGAAGTGGGATTTTTTAGAAAATAGTCATTTACCAAGTAAAATCATTAGATTACGATGAATATGGAGGATGAATCGATGCAGTTATTACCAGACAATTTACAACGTTTAAAAGAGCAAGTAGCCATTGTTACAGGAGCATCACGTGGAATTGGAAAAGCAACGGCGTTGGCTTTAGCTTCCGAGGGCGCAAAAGTCGTGGTAAATTACGCCAATTCCAGCACGGCGGCCGATGAAGTGGTCAAAACCATTGTTGATGCTGGAGGCGGGGCGATCGCCCTACAAGCAGATGTTTCAGTCAGCGAGCAAGTTGACAATTTAATTAAGCAAACTTTAGACAAATTCGGACGTATAGATATTTTAGTAAATAACGCTGGAATTACCAAAGATACGTTATTAATGCGAATGAAATTGGAAGATTGGCAAGCTGTAATTAACCTCAACTTAACAGGTGTTTTCCTTTGCACCAAAGCTGTCACAAAAACCATGGTCAAACAGAGAAGCGGTAGAATAATTAATATTACCTCCGTAGCTGGTCAAATGGGCAATCCCGGCCAAGCTAATTATAGCGCAGCCAAAGCTGGTGTAATCGGCTTTACCAAAACGGTTGCGAAGGAGTTGGCCAGTCGGGGAATTACCGTTAATGCTGTTGCCCCCGGATTCATTGCCACCGATATGACCCATGGGCTAAAAAGTGATGAGATTCTCAAATTTATTCCCTTAAATCGTTACGGTCAACCAGAGGAAATTGCCGGGATGATCCGATTTTTAGCTGCTGATGCTGCGGCCGCCTACATTACTGGGCAAACTTTCAACGTTGATGGCGGAATGGTGATGGCGTAACGTTGAAAGTTTGAGGCTCGTTGTTGCGCTTTAGCGCTAAAGCGCAACAACAAACCTCAATTAAATTGTTAGTAATTGGGGAGTTTTTTCGGTTTTCAAACCGTCTAATACTTCCAATAATTCCCGTTCAAAAGTTACTTGAGCGCGATTAGTTTTGCCACCAATATAAAAGCGATCGCCCTGTTGAAGAGCCCAAATTTGTGAGTGGGAAAAGTAACTCATAACCACACCAATCATTAGCAAACCAAAACCCGTATAAACAAAAGGAATACCGGGATCGGCTTTAATTTGTAAACCGGTACTACCAATTAATTCTAAAATATTTAAAGAAATTCCATTCACTTCGACAGGAATTCCGGGACGAATTGCACTGGTTAAATTACCATTAACATCATAAACAATCATTGTACCTTGTAAATCCCGAGTTAAAAGAGAAACTCCCTCGCTTAAATCCGGTTTTGTAGGTATCCAAGTCCCCCAAATTTGACCATCTCCTTTACCGGGTAATTCGGCCATGGGTAACTTAAAAATTGGACTATTATTTAAGCGAACTTTAACAGCAGAAATACCCCAAGTTGTCTGATATAAAGTAACACCTTGATAACGTAAAGGATGGTTAACAAAAATGGTTTCTCGTTTTAATTCTTTACCCTCATTACTCATCACAGATAAATCGGAATAAAACTGATCAATAGTTCCCTTTTCGCTGTAATCAATCCAAAAACGATTTACCTTAACATACCAATCTTGGGGGATTTGAGCTTGAGATAAAGGACCTGCTTCAATGACATTTGTAATCCTAAAATCTTCACCACTAGGGACAATTTCCTGGGCAAAAAAACCAGTTAAAGCACCCCAAATTGACCCTGCTAAAATAATTAACATGGCCGCATGAACTATAATGGGACCAACACGGCCAATGATACCTTTTCTAGCATATAAAGCATCACCTTCCTGAAAGATTTTATAGCCTTTTTGTTGTAATAAATTAGCTAAAGATAATGAGGAGCCAGTATCTAATTCAGCACTTAAAGCAAGTTTCTCAAATTGTCGCGGTTGCTGATAAAATTTCCAGTTATTTGCTGCTTTTAAAGCGGGTATTTGACGGTTAAAAGTACAAGCAGTTAAACTTGTTCCAAAAACTATTAATAAAGATAAATACCACCAAGTTGTATAAACATGATTTAACCCCAAAATTAATAACACTTTCCAAGTCAAAAAACCGAATAAAGCGGGACTTTCGGGGTAATTTTCCTGATAAAAACTTAAACCTTGACCTTGTTCTATGACTGTTCCACTAATAGAAAATATGGCAATTGTTAGCAGTAAAATAATTGCTAAACGTAAGTCGGCGATAATTTTTAAAAAGCGAGAAAAAAGATTCATAATATTATTAATTAAGTATGTAGAGTGCGTCACCATCAAAGATTAATTATTTGACCGATAATTAGTCGGTATGGCCAGAAAAAAAGGTTTCAAGTTTCCTCCCCTTTCAAGAGGATGAAAATAAAAATATTCTTTATTTCAAGCTACCGCCTAAAGGGCTGTAGTAACTGTTAACTGTTAACTGATAACTGATAACTGAAATGACCCACCCTACAAGGGGAGACGGGATAACAGAGAAAACACTCCAAATCCTAATAATAAAACACCACTGACGGGATTAATCCAACTTGACCAACGACGCATTGCTAATAATTTTTTGATGGTTGCAGTAAAAGTTCCTGCAATGATTAAAGGTGTCACATATCCTAGTGTATAGGAAATGAGTAATCCTGCGCCTAAAATTAGGTCTTGGGTATTGGCTACCCAAGCGAGTAAACTGGCTAAAACCGGGGTGCTACATGGTGAAGCAATCAAGCCAAAGGTTAATCCTAATAAATAGGAGCGAATTGCGGGGGGAAAATCTTTTTTAATCCAATCGGTTGCTCCTAAACTAGGAAAATTTAAGGGGATTATTTCTAATAAGTTTAATCCCATAATTATGGCAATTAAACTAACAATAATTGGTAGCCCGAAGCCAATTTGTCCATAAATTTTGCCTAAAGAAGCGGCAATTATTCCTAATATTGCTAAGGTGGTTGCTAATCCTAATGAAAACCAACTTGATTGTAATAATGCGTTAAATTTATTGTCACTTTCATAACCACCAATATAACCAATGGTAATCGGTAACATGGATAACATACAAGGGGTTAAACTGGTTAATAATCCCGCTCCAAATATTATTAATATGCTGGTTAAACTCAGGTGAGATAACTGCAGAGAAACGAGGTTATTTGCGTATTGTTCTAACTGATATAATTGGGTTTGCAATGATTGTAACATTAGAGATTAGATAGATTAATAATATGAATATTTTATGCTCAAATGGCAATTATTTTAATTATAAAAATTAATTGAAGGTAAAGTGGCATTAATATATTAATAGTAGAATGATTATTCAGTGATGAGGTGCAACATAATCTGATTTTTAAGAAATTACTATGACATTTAATTATTCATTGATATTTTCGTATTCAATTATATTTGCGATGGCAATAGTAATTTCTTGTAAAGTTTCTGTAGGTATAATTCCTATTTTTTGAATACAGCTTCTTATATCAATACTTCTCATTTGTAAAACATCAGCAGTCGAGGGTTTCCTTAAACCTGTTGTTACTGTTGGTTCAAGGTAAATATGCCAAAGATTGTCAGAAAATTGCTCTTTCCAATCTGTAATCGGTACAACTAATTTTAAAGGTAATTTACCCAGTGCATTAGAACTAATAATAATACTAGGACGAGTTTTTTTTATTTCTGCTCCTAAAGTTGGATCAAGGTTTACGAACCAAATTTCACCTCGTTTCGGCTTAATACTCATAAATCTCTCCTATCTCCATATTTGTCCATTCTTGCCATGATTCATCTTGTTCATAATGTGTTTTCATCATTTATGCTTGCTCCTCTAATAAGTTACGACGCTCTTGAATGGTCTTTTTCATAATATTTTGCTTCCTAGTTAATGAATCAGAATATCTATTATTAAGGGAAGTTTTTTGCTCAGGTACGATTAAAATTACCTCCACTATTTCTCCTTCAATTAAGTCTGGTAAAGTAAGCTCAACTCGATGACCTTTTTGTACTTTGGTAGTTAAATAATGGGTTTGTTTCATTTTTTTATCTCTAATTTTTAAGTATGTAATTTATTATAATTAACTGCAAATTTTGATAAGTTTAAAATCCAATTTCTCAAAGAAATCGGATTTTTAAGGTTAACTAAACCGCTACAAGTGGATTAACTTGTGTTAGGAATTGCTGTAAATTATCCCCTTCAATTACTTCTTTTTCGAGAATTTCTTGGGCAATTTTCTCTAATAATTCCCTGTTATTATTCAGGATTTCTAAAGCGATTTTATGACCATCGTCAACGATTTGTTTAACCTCTTCATCGATCGCCTTGGCGGTTTCAGCACTGACCAAACGACGAGGATTCATAGTTCCATCACTCAAAAAGCTCGGTTGTTGGCCTCCTCTTTCGTAGGCCAAAGGTCCCAAAACCTTACTCATTCCGTAGGTTGTAACCATTCTCTCCGCTAAATCCGTCGCTCTTTGTAGATCATTTGCTGCACCTGTGGTAATGCTATTGAATACGATTTCCTCAGCTGCTCTTCCTCCCAACAAAGTCGCTATTTGATCTTTTAACTCGGTTTCTGACATCAAGAAACGGTCTTCGGTGGGCATTTGTAAGGTGTAGCCTAAAGCTGCCATCCCCCGTGGCACGATGGAAATTTTGGCAACTTTACCACCGCCGGGCATGACTGCACCGACAAGGGCGTGACCAACTTCGTGATAAGCGACGATTTTCTTCTCTTTTTCGTTCAAAACTCGGCTTTTCTTCTCTAAACCTGCCACTACTCTCTCGATTGCTTCGTTAAAGTCGGCCTGAGCTACTTTTTCTTGGCCGTTTCTCGCCGCTAATAAGGCTGCTTCGTTGACTAAATTAGCCAAATCCGCTCCAGCAAACCCCGGAGTCCGAGTGGCGATCGCCTTCAGGTCAACACCGTCTTCTAATTTGACCTTCTGAGCGTAAATTTCTAAAATTTTCAAACGACCGGGTAAATCAGGGCGATCAACTAGCACTTGGCGATCGAAACGACCTGGACGTAACAACGCAGCGTCAAGGGTTTCAGGTCTGTTGGTGGCGGCTAAAACAATCACCGTCGCCTCACCCACGGCAAACCCGTCCATTTCCGTCAACAATTGGTTAAGGGTTTGTTCACGCTCGTCATTACCCCCCATAAAATTACCACTGGCGCGGGATTTGCCGATCGCATCCAACTCGTCAATAAAGATGATGCAGGGCGCTTTTTTCTTGGCCTCTTCAAACAAGTCCCGAACCCGGGCAGCCCCAGCACCGACGAATAATTCCACAAATTCCGAACCCGAAATGCTAAAGAAAGGAACACCTGCTTCACCCGCAACCGCTTTGGCCATAAGGGTTTTGCCCGTTCCAGGAGGACCGACTAATAACACACCTTTAGGAATGCGCGCTCCGATGGCTGTGTAACGTTGGGGACTTTTGAGGAATTCCACAATTTCCGTTAATTCGGTTTTTGCTTCCTCAACTCCGGCCACATCTTTGAAGGTGATTTTAGTGGCTTCTTCTTCCACATAAACCTTAGCTTTGCTTTTAGTGAAGGATAACGCACCCGCTCCTCCGCCAACACCGCCATTTCTGCCGAGGAAAAATTGCCAAATTCCTACAAAAATTAAAGGAGGAATGACCCAACCTAACAGATTACCTAGCCAACCGTTTTTCGGGGGAGGAGCGGCGGCAAATTCCACGCCTTTTGCTTCCAAACGTTTCGGTAATTCCATGTCAAAAATTGGGGTAGTGCGCAAAACTTCGCCCATTTCGCCATAACCTTCCTTAAGTTGGTAGCGAATTTCGTTTTGACTAACCAAAACACGGGTGACTTTGCCGTCTTCTACTTGGTCAATAAATAAACTATAAGGAACTTGAGCAATATTAGGACCAAAAAATAAAGGAGAAAGCACGTTGAATAATAATAAAGCGCCTGCTCCCCAAAGGAAAAAATTGCCAATTAAACGATTGCGAGAGGGTTTGGGGTCGTTTTTAATACTCATTTGTTTAGGTTTTTATCTGAATGTTTTTATTGTAGGGTGATATTTTTTTTCGGTGACGGCTGTTTTTCCACCTTGACAAGTTCGGTTAATACGTCTTATCTTCAGATTAAGTAGATTGATTTTTTAACTAGAATAATTGCATTATGAAAAATAATCAAGTTATTATTGTTGGTTTAATTTATATTTTTGCTTTACTTTTGTCAAGTTTTTTCGGTTTTCCCAGTGCCGATTTTTCTTGGTCATTATTAAAATTGCCTTTGTTAATTTATGGTAGTTTAGGTGTAATTTGTGCTTTTATTTTACCCCGTTTGTGGAGAACAGGTCCGAGAACTTTTTTCTGGTTTATTCTTCCTTTAATTGCCCTTTTGGCGACTTTATTTTTGCAATTTCGCTATCCTCAACCTGCGGTTAATGATATTAGTAAATATGTCTCCGAATTTCAGGGTAATTTTGTTACTATTACGGGAAAAATTATTAATAATCCTAGTCTCAATTCTCAAAATAAAGTCCGTTTTTTATTACAAGTAAATCAGGTAAAAAATTTAACCGCAACTGTGTTCGGTAAACTCTATGTTACCGTCCCAATTTTACAAGGTACGGGGTTAACTCCGGGGCAAAATATTACAATTACCGGCAGTTTATATGAACCTCCAACTAATCTTAATCCCGGAGGTTTTGATTTTAAAAAATATTTGGCTAAACAGGGTATTTTTGCTGGTTTAAAAGGCGTAAAAATTACTGAATATGGAGAGCAAAAATGGGGTTTTTATCAATTAAGACAACGCATTGTTAAGGCTCAAATTCGCTTTTTATCTAGTCCAGTTGGACCATTAGTTAGCTCCATCGTTTTAGGGGGAAAAGCGGTGGATTTACCTACGGATATAAAGGATAATTTTATACAGGTAGGATTGGCTCATATCCTCGCTGCATCAGGTTTCCAAATTGCTTTATTATTAGGAGTATTAATAAAGTTAATCAGTGGTTTTAGTGACAGAAATAAGCTTATTTTGGGCGCAATTCTAATCATTTTTTACGTTACCTTAACCGGTGTTCAACCTTCCATTATTCGCGCCGCTATTATGGGTTTTGGTGCTTTAATTGGGATGGTAACAGACCGAAAAGTTAAGCGTTTTTCTTTCCTGATTTTAACTGCTTTTATGCTCTTAATTATTAACCCTTTATGGGTTTTTGATTTAAGTTTTCAGCTTAGTTTTTTAGCGACTTTAGGTTTACTTACCACCGTCGATCCTATTGTGAATAAATTAGATTTTTTACCTCCTACCATTGCTAATTTAATTGCGATTCCCTTAGCTGCTAATATTTGGTGTTTACCCCTGTTAATTTATGTTTTTAAATCCGTTTCTCTCTATTCAATTTTAATTAATATTATCATTTCTCCTTTAATCGAAATAATCTCTTTAATCGGAATGTTAAGTGCTGTTTTAGCCTTAATTTTTCCCTTATTAGGTAGTCTAATTGCTGTGGTTTTATATTATCCTACTTTGCTACTTATTTTCCTGGCTAATTTTTCGGTTACTTTACCCTATAGTTATTTGGCGATCGGTCAAATTTCTCTCTTTCAACTAATCATTATTTATGCAATCATTATCTTATTATGGTTAAATCATCTTTGTGCTAAAAAATGGTATTTATTCACCATTTTTCTAATTAGTTTAATTGCTATTCCCCTGATTTATAATAACTTTAACTTAACCCAAGTTACAGTTTTAGCTGCTCAAAATGAACCAATTATTGTCATCCAAAATCAGGGTAAATTTGCCCTAATTTCTAACGATAATCCCCAGAATCAAAAATATATAATTCAACCATTTTTAGCTCAACAAGGTATTAATAATTTAGATATTAAAATAAACTTAGAAAATATTACTCAAACCCAATTTACCTTAAATTCTGATGTTAATATTGCCATTTTTGATAATTATTTACAGCTAAATATAAAAGACCAAACATGGTTATTATTCGACAAACACCTAACTAATAATACTGATTTATTGCTCCCCAAAAATACTAATCCCCAAGTTATATTATGGTCAGGAAATACCGCTTTAAAATGGTTAAATCTTGCCAAACCACAAGTGGCGATCGCCTCAACCAATTATCTCCCTGATTCAGTAAAACAAACATTAGAAAAAGCTAACCTTAAATTATATATTACAGGTAAAGATGGCGCAATTCAATGGAGAGAAAAACAGGGTTTTAATACTATACTTGAGCTCGCTAATGAAAATTTCTAAAATATTAAGAATAATTACAAATAAGAGACAAATTTGGCTAAAGATGTTAAGCTCTAATTGTCGTGTTTGTCATAATCAAAATGCCCATACAAAAAATAACTCTTTCCGAGCCCTTAATTATTAATAATAACACTTTAAAGTTTACCATACAATATGAAAGTGATACTCCCGAAGTTGCCTATTTAGGTTTGGCATTACACTATAATTCTACTCAATTAGAATTAGTAAAAGTGGAAGATATTTTGCTAAAAGATTTAAGATTTCCTAATCCTAATTCACCTAATTTTCCCGGAGGATCAAGATTAGATGAAGGTAATAAAGACAATGATGAATCAACCGATCAATTATTTTTAACAAGTTGGTCAACTCCTGCCCAAACTTGGCCAGGTCAGAATAAGATCAATTTATATACGATTACCTTTAAAGTACCAGAAGGTAGGAATATTAATGATCCAAACTTTAATCCTACCATTAATTTTACGGCTCAGGGTTCACAAGGTTTTACTTTAGAATTTCCCGGAGATGGTAATATTCCGGCTCCTAAAATACAAAAAGAAAGCCAAAATCAATCATTAAATAAGGTGATCGAAAAACCAGTAAATCAAGATAATATTTCTCCTGTTCATAATAATTCACTCCCTGTATTATCTGATTTAAGTACCATGTTAACATTAATAATTAGTGCGGCCCTGTTAATATTAATACCCTAATATTTTGGGGTAGTTAATAATTGCTATCTACCCTATTTTTAATAGTTAATCTAACAAATAAATTTAAGATCAATTAATTAAATTAATCCCAACCATCAGTTTTATTTTGAACAATTAATACACATAAACAAAGACAAATTAATTAATTTATCGGTAAGATTAACTATGTACCTGTTTACAAAACTTAAAATATGCTGGAATTATACCAATTTGAAGTATCCCAATATTGCGAGAAAGTCCGACTAATCTTAGATTACAAAGGTTTGGAATACAAAAAAATCGAAGTTACCCCCGGTATTGGTCAACTGGAACTTTACAAAATTTCTGGTCAAAGACAGGTCCCCGTGTTAAAAGATGGTGATACCGTCATTGCTGATTCCACCGAAATTGCCTTATATTTAGACCGCAAATATCCTGAAAAACCCATTTTACCAACTGATCCAGTCCAAAGAGGACAATGTTTATTATGGGAAGAATTGGCGGATGAATCCATTGGGATTAAAGGACGCACCGCTTTTCTTGGTGCATTAAACAAGAATGCCAACTTCCGCAAGTCAATTTTACCAAAACAAACGCCGGATGTACTAAAAAATCTAATAGGTGCAGTCCCGGGGGAATTTCTTGAACTTTTAGGTAGTTCAGTTGGACTAGGGGGAGACGCGTTAAAAGATGCTGAAAAGGGCTTAAAACAGGACTTGGAAGCGTTAACTTTAATTTTAGAGAAAAAACCCTATTTAGTCACCGATCATCCTACATTAGCGGATTTTGCAGTGGCTGGATTAAGCATGATCTTGAAAATACCGGGAGGAAATTACTTAGATATACCTGATGAACTAAAGGGTAAAGGTATCCCTGGAATTGCGGATTATAGCGCTTACGAAGCCTTTTTTGCTTGGCGAGATCGCTTGTATGAACAATACAGACAGCCTTCGGGAAAAACGGCGACTAAATCGAACTCAAATCCTACCACCATTGATATTGATTAGATTCTAGTTATTAGTTATTTGTCATGATTTGGCTGATAAATAACTAATAATTCTACTTGGTTTAACAATTATTGATAAACTGTAACAAACTAATAATTAATTATGAAAATAATTGATTGTTAGTTTTTTATTTTATTGAGTTATTTTTCGGTAATTAATAATAGTTTAACAAGTTACTAATATTTTTTTTGGCAAAATTGTCCTCTGCTATGTTATAATAACCCTTCGTGGAGAGGTGGCAGAGCGGTTGAATGCGACGCACTCGAAATGCGTTAAGGGGGAAACTTCTTCGTGGGTTCAAATCCCACCCTCTCCGTCAATATGAGTTTTTCTTCTCAAAGAGAAGAAAAACCTGACTCTGTTTTTACTCGTCAGTGGGATTTTTAACAATTAAAAAGCAATTTAGGGGACAATTATTGAGCCAAAAGTTTAAAACTAAAGTATCCCTTTTTGTGTTAATAAAAATATTAAATATTAAGATTTGCGATCTAATAAGGCAGAATTAAAACCTCATTACAATGAATTGTCAGATTGCTATTTATCGGTAAGTAGGCAGTTATAATTAAATGAAAAAATGAAAATTATTATTTGAGTTTGTATTTATTTCAAGGAGCGCAAAAAGCAATAATGAAACTTTATTAATTGATATTTATGACCAGTTACTTAATATCTGAGCTGCTATTAAAAGATAAGATAGCGCATTACGCAAGCAAAAAGTTTAAGCTCAAAGAATTTTAAGATTTTAATTCGGGTTTATCTAGGTGAAAACCGTTATAAGCTTGCTAGAAATGCTGATAAACTATTTTTAAAAACTGCGATTTTTCCGCGATAATGGAACAGATTACCACTTGTTTAATCTATGTTCTGAGCCAAAATTGTCTAAAGATTCTCTATAGACAAGATTCTGGTTAACTAACTATCATTGTTATTTGTCTTAAGTTATTTAATTGTCAAAATTTGTAGCTGATTCTAACTTTCTCCATATAAATATGTCAAAAATTATTGTAATTACTTCCGGTAAGGGAGGGGTGGGAAAAACCACTGTCACGGCTAATTTAGGCTCTGCTCTTACCCAATTGGGTCGCAAAGTTGCCTTATTAGACGCTGATTTTGGTTTGCGCAATTTAGATTTATTGTTAGGTTTGGAAAATCGCATTGTTTATACCGCCATTGAAGTGATTTCCGGTGAATGTCGTTTAGAACAAGCTTTGGTTAAGGATAAACGTCAACCCGGTTTAGTGCTGTTACCAGCTGCCCAAAGTCGCAATAAAGAATCAATTACCGCCGAGCAAATTAAAGAAGTAGTTAATCAACTAGCTCAAACTTTTGATTACATTTTTATTGATTGTCCAGCCGGCATTGAAATGGGGTTCAGAAATGCCATCGCTCCAGCTCAAGAAGCCATCATCGTCACCACCCCAGAAGTAAGCGCAGTCAGAGATGCTGACCGAGTCATTGGGCTTTTGGAAGCCAATGGAGTGAAAAATATCCGTTTAATTATTAATCGCATTAAACCGGAAATGGTGCAAATGAATGAAATGATGAGCGTTGAAGATGTCCTCGAAATTTTGGCGATTAATTTAATTGGCATTGTGCCTGATGATACCAGAGTCATCGTTTCCAGCAATAAAGGCGAACCATTGGTATTAGGTCATCCTACCTCCTTACCAGCAATGGCTTTTAACAATATTGCCCGACGTTTGGAAGGCGAAAAAGTCCCTCTGATTGACTTAATGGCTAGTCAAGAAAACTTTTTAAGTCGCATTCGTCGCTTTTTTAAGGGTTAATTACTTAATTTATTACTATGATTATTGATCTAATCGAGAAACTATTTCCTTGGACATCAAATATTAGCAGTCGCGAACAAGCAAAACAGCGTTTAAAATTGGTAATTGCCCATGACAGAGCCGGTTTAACACCAGAGATGATAGAGTCAATGCGGAAAGAAATAATGGAAGTAATTGGCCGTTATGTCGATATTGATCAAGAGGAAATGGAATTTACCTTGGAAAGTAACGATCGCATGAGTGCTTTAATCGCCAATTTTCCCATTCGTCGAGTCAAACCAGAAATAATTGATAATTAATAATTGTTTAAAATATTTTCATAAAGGAGTTAAAAAATGTCGCCCAATAATCAAAATAAGTCACCTCGTCACATTTTAATTACCGGAGGAGCGGGTTTTATAGGTTCAAATTTCGTTCATCATTGGTGTAATAAATATCCTGATGATCAAGTAATAGTATTAGATGCCCTTACCTATGCAGGAAATCTGAATAATTTAGCCTCTTTACAAGAGAGAAAAAACTTCCGTTTTGTCAAGGGAAATATAGGCGATCGCCCTTTAGTTGATCAAATTTTAGCAGAGGAAAAAATAGATACAATTGCGCATTTTGCAGCCGAATCCCATGTGGATAGATCCATATTAGGACCAGATGCTTTTATCCAGACAAATATCATCGGAACATTTACCCTTTTAGAAGCATTTAGAAAACATTATCCTACCCTAGAAAAAGGATTATTTTTACACGTTTCCACCGACGAAGTTTATGGTAGTTTAAACCCCGAAGATGCAGCATTTACTGAAACTACCGCTTATGCACCAAATAGTCCTTATTCAGCTTCCAAAGCCAGTAGTGATCACCTAGTCAGGGCATATTTTCATACCTATAATTTACCCACAATTATCACCAACTGTTCTAACAATTATGGCCCCTATCATTTCCCGGAAAAATTAATTCCTTTAATGTGTATAAACATCCTATTAGGTAAACCTTTACCAGTATATGGTGATGGACAAAATGTGCGTGATTGGTTGTACGTTTTGGATCATTGTAGTGCTTTAGATACCGTCATAAACCTAGGAAAATCAGGCGAAACATATAACGTTGGTGGGAACAATGAAGTTAAAAACATTGATTTAGTTAATATGTTATGTGACCTAATGGACGAATTAGCACCGAATTTACCAGTGCAACCTGCGAGGGAATTAATAACCTTTGTTAAAGATAGGCCAGGACATGATCGCCGTTATGCGATCAATAGTAATAAATTGCAGTCAGAATTAGGTTGGAATCCAACAGTAACAGTGGAAGAAGGTTTACGAGAAACTGTCAAATGGTATCTCAATAATCGCCAGTGGTGGGAAGTCTTATTATCAGAAGAATATCAAGCATATTACCAAAAAGTTTACGAGTAAAATAGGCTCGTTGTTGCGCTTTAGCGCACTCTTTTAGCGCTAAAGCGCAACAACAAACAAAGATATTTTCAAGCAAAAAAATTATGATTACAGTAACAGAAGCAGAACAAATAATTCTCGATTTAATTAACCCCTTAAATGAGACAGAAAATATCACCTTAGATAATGCTTTAAACCGTATTTTGGCCAAATCAGTTAATAGTAACCTCGACTTTCCCCACTGGGATAATTCGGCCATGGATGGTTATGCAGTTAAATTTGAAGATGTGAAAAATGCCACGGAAAAAGAACCAATTACTTTAACCATAGTCGAAGAAATTCCTGCCGGTTATCAACCAAAAGTTACGGTTAAAGCTGGTGAAAGTTCCCGCATTTTTACTGGTGCAATGTTACCAGAAGGAGCCGATACAATTGTCATTCAAGAGAAGACAATTAAGGAAAATAATCAAGTAAAAATTTTAGTTGCTCCGCCAAAAATAGGTGATTGTATCAGGAAAAAAGGAGAATTTTATCAAGCAGGAAATCCCTTATTAAAAGCCGGAATTTGCTTAAAATCGGCGGAAATTGCCGTTTTAGCCTCGGCTAATTGTGATAATTTAACCGTTTATCGTCAACCAAAAATCGCCATTTTTTCCACCGGCGATGAATTAGTAAACATAAATCAAGATTTACAGGCCGGGCAAATCGTTGACTCTAATCAATATGCTTTAGCCGCTTTTGTCGCTGCCCATGGCGGAATCCCCATCAAATTAGGCATTGTCAAAGATGATCAACAAGCACTCAAAGAATCAATTGCCCACGCAGTCAGTATTGCGGATATAGTGCTATCGACTGGTGGGGTATCGGTGGGTGAATATGATTACATTGACCAGATATTAGCCGAATTAGGGGCGAAAATCGAAATTACCTCTGTTGCGGTCAAACCTGGTAAACCCTTAACTGTGGCGAATTTTCCGCAATGTGTTTATTTTGGCATTCCGGGAAATCCGGTTTCAGCTTTAGTAAGTTGTTGGAGATTCGTCCAACCTGCCCTGAAAAAATTATCAGGAATTAGTAATAATTGGAAACCGACATTTATTAATGCAAAAAGTGAGCAAAATTTAAAATCCCGAGGGCAAAGGGAGACTTATTTTTGGGGTAAATTAAACATAAAAGAGGGAGAATATGAGTTTGAATTAGCTGGCGGAAGTCAGAGTTCAGGTAACTTAATAAATTTAGCACAAACTAACGCTTTGGCAATGATTCCTGTGGGTACAAAATTAATCGAAAAAGGGGAAAAAATTAAAGTGATGCAAATTAATTAAATTTTGCTTCCCCTTAAGATTTATACTTGATTTAACAGTTAAGGGTTTAGATAAGGTGCTACATTTAACCGTTCAAACTTACATAAAAGTGTTTAAAGCTTTTAAAAAGATTGAATAAAGTATGGCATTATCTTGAGAGATAACGGCAGTAGCCTGCAAAGCTCATAACCTAAAATTACAAGCGCTTTAGAGCTGCTTTTTGTTCTCAGAGTGTAGATAGGGCCTCTAAGGTTAGTGGTATAGAAATAAAATATTCTAAGATTTTCACACTAACGAGCCTTCGTATCTACGAACTGTTTCTTAGCACTTAAAGTATAGCTTATTAAGGAAAAAACTTAAAATTTTTAATTATTTTTTAAGTTTTTATGGTTTATATAAGTTTACTAAGCTATTTTGCTATTAGTAACAGCTCTCTGTTAGTGTTTTCAATAATTAAGCCACAAATTTATTTAAGGAATTTACCTACCAATAATTTTTGATTAGAACAACAGTATTGGCGTTCAATTCGCCTAAAACATTACGATTATTCGGCAATAGGGGCGTATTTTGTGACAATCTGTACCGACAAACGACAATGTTGAGGACAATCGCCGTTTTACCCACCCGACATGATCTCGGTTTTTAGCAGCGATAAATCGCAACTATGAACGGGAGATCGACGAATTAAAGTCCAATTTGTTATAATTAAAAATTGTAGAGAATGTTAACATTTATGAACACACTTAAGTATAAAACAACTATAAAAAACGGTCAACTAGATCTACCTTCCCTCAACTTACCCGAAGGAACTGTTGTTGAAGCAATTTTATTGATAGAAACATCCGAACACACCGATGAAACCGAGTATCTATTATCAACATTCGCCAATCGTCAGCATCTCAAAGAAGCTGTAGAATTACTCAAAAATTCTCAGAACTATATTTATGTTGATCCCAGCGAACTATGAGAAAAGTAGCGTTTTTAACTCGTAGTTTTGATGAGTTTAACCAATGGGCGATCGAGGATAAAAAAATTTATGTCAAAATTGTGAGTCTTATTAAAGATATTCAACGTGATCCTTTTTCTGGTTTAGGAAAGCCTGAAGCTTTGAAACACAATCTATCTGGCCTCTGGTCACGCCGAATTAATCAAGAACATCGTTTAGTTTATAGCGTTTCTGATCAAGAAGTCGTGATTGTTTCCTGTAAATTTCATTATTAGACCTCTTGCGAAACTGTGAGAGAAAAAATGATATAATGTCAAAAAACGTAATTATTTATCGAAAATAATGAAATATCAAGAACTAAAGAATAAA
>JAABRE010000065.1 GCA_011391125.1 Synechococcales cyanobacterium S06 | reverse complement strand
CTTCTATTTTGGTCGTCATTCATCCCCTCCTTGTATTGAGTCAACCGTTAGCAGGTTGACTTATCCGAAGAAGGGGAATTCTGACGACATTGAGTTAAAGTACGTTTAAGGCTAAATTTATAGAGAAAGTTATCAAAAGACTATTACAAAATGAAAAAAATCCTCGTCGTTGATGACGACCATATTTTAAGAAGATTACTGAAACATTACCTCGAAAAACAAGGTTATGCAGTAATTGATGCGACTTCCGGTCAAGAAGGATTAATAATATATAATCAAGATCAGCCTGATTTGGTAGTTTCCGATGTTTCCATGGCCGACATGGATGGTTTAGAATTTTGTCGCCAGTTACGAGCCGTTCCTTCTGGTCAACTTGTGCCGTTTATTTTTCTTTCTGCTAAAGATGACTTAGAAGATAAAATTAAAGGTCATGCGATGGGTGCTGACGATTATATCACTAAACCCTTTGACATGAAGGAATTATTGATAAAAATACAGGCACTATTAGAAAGATCTCAGCGTATTCAGTCGGAAATTGTACGGTTGCTTCAAAATTCGGGGAAAAATTCCTTTAATCTTAATCAAAATCAGAGTAAAAATGCCTCTGAAGAACCAGAAGATTTGCCTTTAACACCAGCAGAAGCCCGGGTTTTTTGGGAATTAATTCAAGGTTTAAGTAATAAAGAAATCGGTGAACATTTGTATATTAGTCCTCGTACGGTACAGACTCATTTGGGTAATATTTTGAACAAATTAGGTTTAGAAAATCGCGCTCAATTGATCAAATTCGCCTATCAATATGGTTACGACAAAGTGGAATATCATGGGATCACTTATAAACAGTGTAAATCGTAGTAAGTGTGAACCAAACCCCTGATTAAAATGAAACGTTATTTAGGTCAAGATACCTTGAAATTCGCTAGTTTAAAGCTCTATCGTCAATAATTAAGCGGATGTACCCCCCTACCCCCCCTTGAAAGGGGGGAAGTAACAAAACGCCGCGAATAGTGTTATTGACCTAACAAGCTTAGATAACTAGGTTGAAGCAAACTTTACCCTAGCAATGGGAGTTCTTAGAAATGAGTAATTATGCTTTTGTTTTAGATGCTAACAAAATACCTTTACAACCATGTCACTCCTCTGTGGCTAGAAAGCTATTAAATACAGGGAAAGCGGCGGTTTTCAGACGTTATCCATTTACGATTATCCTTAAGGATACCAAAACAGATGTAATAACCCAACCCATTGAAATAAAATTAGACCCAGGCTCAAAAACCACAGGAATAGCATTAGTAACTAACAATAAGGTTATTTGGGGAGGGGAATTACAACATCGTGGACAACAAATCAAGGATAGTTTAGAGACAAGAAAAGCCGTGCGCCGTAGTAGCCGAAGTCGCCATACAAGGTACAGAAAACCACGCTTTCTGAATAGAAAACGGCTAGAAGGTTGGTTAGCACCTTCATTGCTACATCGTGTTTTAACTACTTTGACTTGGGTAAGACGACTTTGTAAATATGCACCAATTACTAATATTGCTCAAGAATTAGTAAAGTTTGATTTACAAAAATTACAAAATCCCGAAATTTTAGGACTTGAATATCAACAGGGGGAGTTACAAGGTTATGAAGTGAGGGAATATTTACGACTATGATTTTTGTGATTCATTTGATTAAAAATGATTAAATTATCTGTTAGGCCTAACAAATTATCTAATCATCCATAATCACAAAAATCAAAAAAATCATGGTCCCGAATTAAATTAAATTTACCAAAAGCACACTGGATTGATGCGGCCTGTGTAGGTAATATTATGAAGCTCAAAATAGTAACTACCAAACCTTTAATAATAACAGCTAAAGGTCGCGGCACAAGAAGGTTATGTCGAATCAATAAATATGGTTTTCCGATTTCCAAACCAAGACAAAAATTGACCATGATTAAATGATTTTTGTGATTTAACAATGATAAAAATATCCATTTAGCGAATAATCTAATCATTTTTAATCAAAGAAATCAGATAAATCATGGTCAAAAACGGTATTTCTTACACCGGAAAAGTAGTAGTTCAATCAGCTACTCGACTAGAAGTAAGAATTAAGGGTAGAAGAATTGGCGGGCCACTTGACCGATTTAAACGAGTTCAGATTCAAGATGGTTACACTTATGGGTTTAACACCCATTAACACCGTTTTATTCCTATTTTCAGTGAGATGATATGGCTAAAATCTATCTTTTAGAACAATTAGTGCAAGAAATTAAGACTAACCCCGAAAAATGGCGGCCTTTAGTGTTTACTAATGGTTGTTTTGATTTGCTTCATGCTGGTCATGTGCGTTATTTAACAGCAGCCAAACTTTATGGTAAAACCTTAGTCGTGGGGTTGAATAGTGATCGCTCCATACAACAAATTAAACCCACCGGGGGCAACTTGCCTGCTCGGCCAATTATTCCCCAAGAGCAAAGAGCCGAGGTTTTAGCGGGATTAGAAGCGGTGAACGGGGTCGTGATTTTTGAAGAAACAACTGCGATCGCCATAATTGAAAAACTCAAACCAGAAATTTATGTTAAAGGAGGTGACTATACCCCAGAAAGTTTACCAGAAGCAGCGACAGTAAGGAGTTATGGTGGTAAAATTGAGCTAATCAATGTAGAAATTCCAAGTTCAACTACCAAAATTATTAATTATATTCTTAAATTTGGTAGTAAATAAGCCTTCTGTCGAGTCATTATAATTAGTTAATAAAAACAATTTAAACCCAGTTTCTATGAATACATTAAGTGATCAATCTACTCAATTTTCGATTTTAAGCGAAAAAAAACAACTACAAATAATTCCTGAATTAGTAACAAATGAAGAAGGGATTAAAGAGTTAACGAATTTTTTATTAGAACATAAATCAGAATCACCTAGCTTAGTAATAGGAAAGATTTATCAGACTTTTGCCAACTTAGAAAATGCCAAGATAAAAGAATTTTTAGAAACCAATTTTCCCACCGGAATTGTTCCGTTAAAAAGTGAGCGAAATCTCGACTATTTACCCTTACAAAAAGCCTTGGTCAGACAAGACTTTCAACAAGCTGATTTAATCACCGTAGAAAAATTATGTGAATTAGCTGGGGAAGGAGCTCTGAAAAGAAAATGGCTTTATTTTAGTGAAGTGGATAACTTTCCTGACACAGATTTACACACCATTGATCAATTGTGGTTAATGCACTCTGGTGGTCAATTTGGTTATAGTATTCAGAGACAAATGTGGTTATCTGTAGGCTGTGATTTTCCCAAATTATGGACGAAAATTGGTTGGAAGAATGCTGGTAATTGGACTCGTTATCCAAATGAATTTACTTGGGATTTAAGTGCTCCTAGGGGTCATCTACCAACTTCTAATCAATTAAGAGGGGCCAAAGTAATTACGTCTCTATTTAAACATCCGATTTGGGATAATAATGAGGAAGTAAAAAGTAAAAAGTAACTACTAATTATCAACTCAAAAAAGTTGTCGTAGCAATTAATAAATGAATTGCTATGACTTGATTAAAATCCACAAAAACCCGAAATAATTAACTAATAATGATTCATTTAGGCCAGAGAATTTTTTGTTATTTAGATGGATTGACACCAGAAGAAAGAGAAAATCAAAGAGTTAAAGCAATTCAAGATTTAGGACTTTTAAATGGTGAGACAATTCCTATTTTTGAAGAAGCGACTCAAACTGCGGCTCGTTTTTTAGAAACTCCCATCTCAATTTTAGGTTTAATTTTACCTCAAAATCTGTTAATTAAATCTGCCATTGGTTTATCCCATCTCGGATTAATGAATAATATTTCAAGCAAGAGAGAAATTGAGAGAGAGGATTCTTTTGCTCTTTACGTAATTGATAGCCCACATTACTTAGTAATAGAAGATACCTATAGTGACAGTTTTTTTGCTCATAGTGTTTTAGCTCAATATTATGGTATTCGTGCTTATATAGGAATTCCGTTAATAAGTGCTGAAAATATCTGTATTGGTGTTTTAGAAGTAATGGATTTAGTACCTCGTAAATTTGCGCAAAAAGAGATAGAATTTTTAAATTTAACAGCTCGTTGGTGTGTAAGAGAGTATGAAAACAATTATTTACTCAAACTTAAAAGAATAGAAAACACGAAAAATAATGTCCAAGAAACGCCAAATTTAACTCAAAATTTAGAGAAATATACCATTAGTAATAGGGAATTAGAAGGACAGAAAAATAGTAAAGATAGCGGGAATAAAGTATTCCAAATTAAAGTAGATTTATTAAAAGAAATTATCCAAGAATTAAAATCTCCACTAACATCTATTATTGGGATGTCTAGTATTTTAGGGAGAGAAATTTATGGAGTCTTGAATAATAAACAGAAAGAATATATCAAAGTAATTAGAGAAAGTGGACAAAATTTAAGTGAATTAATCGAGGAAATCATAAGTTTAGATATTTTTGGCGAAAATCAGACCTCTTTTAAAATAGCACCTGTCGATTTAGAAATGTTTGGTGAAGAAATAATTAATCTAATCGAAAAAAAAGCGATTCAACATAAGCAAAAATTAGAATTAACCATCGAACCAGGACAAAGAATTTGGAAATTAGATAAAGAGAAAATCAGACAATCTCTTTATTATTTATTAATCAGTGTAATCAATTCTGCTGAACTTAACAGCATTACAATGATTCATTTTTCATTCAAGTTTAATTTGTTTAATATTACGATTTGGAATTCTCATCCGTGGTTAGGGGATAGTGCAAGCAGTATCGAGGGTGAATCTTCATTAATTAATAATATTTTATCATTGTATTTTGCGGAAGAGAATGAGAGTAAGAAACAAGAATTTCTAACTGGTAATTTAGGAACAATTCAGTTGTCTTCTGGTAAATTATTTAAGAGTTGGAATAAAGTAGAGCAGAAAAATAATTTGCATTGTTACCAAGAAATGTTAACCTTACTACTCAGTTGTCAAATAATAGAAACCCATAAAGGTAATCTCACAATTCAAGGTTCAGAAGATTTAGGTTATCGTTATGTGTTACAGTTTCCTCAAATAATCACTAATCATTAAAGTTATATGTTTTCGACATGGAATAAAATTACTTTGGTCAATTTTCCTGCTCAACAATGGTTTAAAAGCAGTTATTTTTCTCGTTGGGTAGGATTATTAAAAACCTGGCATGATGGCAGTTTTTTCTTACAATGGGATCTGGCGATCGGAGCAATTTTAATTAGTGTAATTTTAACAGTTTCTCCCTTTGTTTCCACCGGTTTAATCGGTCTGTTATTATTGACAGCTGCGGGTTATTTATTCTTACTAACCATCACCGATAATAACAAAATGTTAGTAACACCAATTCATTTATTATTGTTACTATATTGGGGAATTTCTGTGATTGCGACAGCTTTTTCGCCGGTGAAAACCGCCGCATTAACTGGTTTAATAAAATTAACTTTATACTTATTACTATTCGCCTTATTTGCCTTAGTTTTTCAATCAGAAAAGTTAAAAAATTGGCTAATCACGATTTTTCTTCATGTGTCATTAATCGTAAGTGCTTATGGAATGAGACAGCAATTTTTTGGCGTGAAACAGTTAGCAACATGGAATGATCCAACATCATTATTAGCGAATGAAACAAGGGTATATAGTTATTTAGGAAACCCAAATTTATTAGCGGCCTATTTATTACCAGCGATCGCACTTTCCATCGGGGCAATTTTTGTTTGGCGAGGTTATCTACCGAAGGCTTTAGCGATAACAATGGTAATAGTAAATAGTGCGTGTTTATTTTTCACAGATAGTCGAGGAGGCTGGCTGGGAATGATAGCAATAATGGCAGTTTTCTTACTATGTTTACGTTATTGGTTTAACGAATATTTACCAAAATTTTGGCAAAAATGGTTATTACCAATAGTATTAGGAAGTTTAACAACCGTATTAATAATCGGTTTAATATTAGTCGAACCTTTACGATTAAGAGTATTAAGTATATTCGCAGGAAGACAGGATAGTAGCAACAATTTCAGGATCAATGTTTGGTCATCGGTAATAGAAATGATCAAAGATAGACCAATAATTGGTATCGGTCCAGGGAACACTGGATTTAACACAATTTATCCCCTTTATATGAAACAAAATTATACGGCCTTAAGTGCTTATTCTATATATTTAGAAACAGCAGTAGAAACAGGATTAATTGGTTTAAGCTGTTTTTTTTGGATCATTCTTGTGACGATAAATCAGACTGTAACGAAACTAAAAAATGCTTTTGAGAGAAAAGATAAACAAGGATTTTGGTTAATGGCTGCTTTAGCGGCGATCGCCGGATTACTGACTCACGGTTTTTTTGACACAGTGTGGTATCGTCCCCAAGTTAACAGCTTATGGTGGTTCATGTTAGCCCTAATTGCGAGTGAACCGAATTTAAGTCAAAAGTCAAAACTCGAAAGTCAAAAGTAGGAAGTGGAAAGTAGGAAGTAGAAAGTAGGAAGTAGAAAGTAATAAAACTATCAACTATAACTCTCCTTTACCCGACTTTCTTGATAAAAAAGCCACTAATATCTTTTCATCGCTCTGGAAATTTCTCGTTGATCTTGACGTTTCTTAATACTTTCGCGTTTATCGTGAATTTTCTTACCCTTAGCGAGTCCAATAGTCAACTTAACTCGGCTATTTTTAAAATACATCTTCAAGGGAACTAAAGTCAACCCTTGTTGCTCTACTTTACCAATCAGTTTATTAATTTCCCGACGATGTAACAAAAGTTTGCGAGTACGTTTAGCTTCATGGTTAAAATATTGTCCACTGGATTCATAAGGTGAAACATGAACATTAATCAACCAAGCTTCGCCATTTCTAATTAAACCATAGCCATCCTTTAAATTAATTTTTCCTGCCCGAATCGACTTAACTTCCGTGCCTTTTAATTCGACACCCGCTTCATAAGTTTCCAATATTTCATACAAAAAACGAGCTTGCCGATTATCAGCAATAATTTTGATTCCCGAACCTTGATCGGCCATAATCTGTCAACTACCTTTTCAACCTGAACTAGATCTAGGATAACCTGTCCTTAAAATAGTTTGTTTAATTTGATAAATTTAGATTTTTAAGTAATTATACCTTGACAATTTTTGAGAAAAATCGTAACAATGAATACAGACAAAAATAAATGGACTTTAGCAAGCTCAAATGATTATTTGAAGAGCGAAATGAAACTTAAATACCGTGGAATTAGTTACGAATATGAACCTATCACTCTGGAAACTGTACCCACAAAAGAAGTTACTGGAAAATATCGAGGTGCAAATTGGTTCTTAAAAATACTACAAAAAGCGCCGATAACTATGCCCGTTAAGGGATTAAAATACCGTGGTGTCAGCTACGATAAAGCTGGCAACTTGCCGAAGCAAACACCGGATACTAATTCTGAAACTTAAAGTCATTTAAAACCCTTGAAAAAGGACAGTTTCTCAATTGCTGATAGTTTTTGTATCATAGCGAACAATTTTTAATTGTGCGCTGCTTAGATGTTTAGCGAGTCTCGTTGCCAACTTGACTAACCGGTGCGCTCGGAATGGCATTTCGCGCGTTGCAACCGTCTAATTTTTTTATTTACAACACAATTATAACATTTTGGCGCAAATATTACCATATTTGTAACAATTCTTAACATTTCATTATAAATCAAGAGACTTGTAAATGGGGGGTGGTGGAATTGACAGGGAGAAAATGTGATTGAATAGAACGATAAAATTCCCGTAAAGTCTCGATGATAGGATCAGGTAAAGAGGGTTTCAAGATGGCGACAACTTCTCCCCATTGTTTCAATTGTCGGGGGTTGGCACATTCGCTGAAACGCTCTTGATAAAACCGAGTCCACCAAGTCAACAAAACGAGTTTTTTGCTTTGATCTTGTTTATGGAGCTTTCTCAGTCTTTCGCTCCAGTAAGCAACAGGGAATTCGGTGGGTTTTTTTTCGGTTACGATGGGGGGAAAATCCGCATAACTGACGAAACGGCTTAATTTGCCTGCATAAACATAGACTAACCTGTCCCATAGTTCAATTCTGTGGATATCTTCGATTTTAAGGTTAAATTTCAAAGCGACGGCTTCTTCAGTAATAAAACGGGCCAAGGGGTGTTGTTTTGAACGTTTATGAATTATTTTAGATTTGCGGATCGCAGATGTTAATTCGGACGGATTATCTGTTATCATGGCCTTATCAGAACTCGCTTTTTAACGATTCTGAGCTTAATGAATTTAGGCTTTGGTTTAGTTTCAATTAACTAAACTTCCACCCTATTTTTTTAGTATAGCACAGAATCGGATTTTGAGATTCGCTTCTTAACAATTTTTAACATTTAGTAATTCTCCATAAAAATTAAAATAATTTGATAGTTGAAAGCTACCTTCAAAGGGAGCGCTAAAGCGCAACAACAAACCTATTTTTTAACGGTTCTAATCTTATTTAGAATTACTATAAATTTTAGCGCCAGAGGGGATCGGCGACTTTAGCCACATCGGACATGGCGGCTACATCATGGATGCGGATAATGTCAGCACCGGAGGCGATCGCCCGACAGACAGATGCAGCCGTCCCCCAAATGCGATCGTGAGGGTCATTTTTTTGCAATATTTGACCGATAAAACTCTTACGAGAGGTCCCGACGAGGAGAGGGAGGTTAAAGGTCTTAAAAGCGCTTAAATCCCGCAATAATTGGATATTTTGGGCGTAGGTTTTAGCGAAACCGATACCGGGGTCAAGGATCAACTGCGATCGCCGAATTCCCTTGGCTAAAGCCGCTTCAATGCGGTGCTGGAAAAACTGAGAAATATCGTTAATCAGATTATCATAATTGGTCAGGGATTGCATAGTTTGAGGATTACCCCGACTGTGCATTAAAATGATGGGTACATTCAAACTAGCGACAACCGCCAACATTTCTGAGTCGAAGGTTGCTCCCGAAATATCATTGACAATATCAGCACCGTGGGCGATCGCCTGTTGCGCAACGAGAGATTTAGTGGTATCAATAGAAATGGGAACATCTTGGTTAAATTCCCGAATAGCTTTAATTACAGGGATAACACGGTTTAACTCAGTTTCAAGAGTAACATCTTCGGCTCCGGGGCGAGTGGATTGACCGCCAATGTCGATAATATCGACATCATTGGCGAGCATTTCCTTGGCTTGAGATAAAGCATTTTCGACAGTATTAAATTGACCACCGTCACTAAAACTGTCAGGGGTGACGTTGAGGATACCCATAAGATAGGTTTTTTCTCCCCAATTAAAGGTTTTTTGGCGAATTTTTAGCATTTTTGATGGGGTTTTTATTTCACGCAAAGGCGCAAAGGCGCAAAGGGGGTTATCTGTGGGCGGCCAAGTCTTTGGTGTTTACTAATTATAAGGGAAAGCTGTTACCATGGGCAATGAAATGATAATCTAATTTGGGGATTATTTGAATTAAAGTTTACCCATTCTCAATAACCAATAGATACTGGTAATAAATCCTGAGAAAATCACCAGAGAAACTGCTCGCCAACCTTTCAATTCGCCAACTTTTTCCGCCAATTCAGGGATTTTGTCAAATGCAGGTTTGTAGGTATCTAAACGGGTATTAATATTATCTATTTTGCCTTCCAATTTAATTTGATTTTTCTCTAAATTGTCAATTTTCTGATCTAATTTTTCAAATTTGACCTCAATTTTTTGATCTAATTTTTCGATTAAGTTTTTAAGTTCTTTTAAATCGTTTTCTGTGACTGTGGCCATGGTATCATTCTCCTATGAATATTTATTTTGGGGTAGTGGTTTTCACACTACCTTTAAGTTTATCTATTTTTGTGATTTTTGACAAACAAAAAACATCATATTTACATCTGAGTATTCACTCCCAATTCCCTTCACAAAAATTAACGAAAATTTCCGCTGCATTTTGAAAAAAAAAACAAATTGCATTATAATCCTAAAGTAGGGTGGGCATTGCCCACCATCATGATTAGGTGGGCAATGCCCACCCTACACAACTTTAGGAGTAAAAACAATGAGTACAACTATCACTGTGAATGGTTTTGATGTCGAAGTCTTCGATTTTAAGAATAATTCCTATGCCTATATCCCCAATGAACAGTTGATCGCCTGGACTGTGGCAAAAAACCAAGCTGAAGGGGTATTCTTTGAGGGTGCTGCTGGTCATTTAGCCACTGTTACCTCCGCAGAGGAAAATGGTTTTATTGTGGAGAATATTTTACCTATTGTTGAAGAAACAGGTAGTAGTATTGCTTGGTTAGGTGGTACAGAAGAAACCGACGGGAAGTGGAAATGGATCACTGGTGAAACTTGGAGTTATAATAATTGGGCTGCTAATGAATCGAATCCTAGTGGTATTCAATATATTACTTATAACGATCAAAATACTTGGTATAGCTTTTACAATGATACTCCTGTTTTAGGCTACATCATCGAATTTGAAGGGACAGGCACACCTGATGATAATATCATAGGTACAAATAAAAACGACACCCTTGACGGGGGAGAGGGAAATGATACCGTCAGTGGTTGGGGTGGCAACGACTCCTTGTTAGGGGGGAAAGGTGATGACAATTTACTTGGTGGATTGGGCAATGACATTTTAAAAGGGGGAGACGGAAACGACGAATTATCAGGAGGTGCGGGTAAAGATCAATTATTCGGTGACGCTGGGGATGATATTTTAATCGGTGGTGCTGATAGTGATACCCTTAATGGTGGACTTGGTAGTAATATTTTAATCGGTGGACTTGGTAACGATACCTATATTATAGATTCACTGGAAAATATTATCGTCGAAAAGGCAAATGGTGGTAGTGATACCGTTAAAGCTTCCTTAAATTATACCCTCGATAATAACATCGAAAAACTAACCTTAACAGGGAAAAAAGATTTAACTGGAAGTGGTAATAATCTCAATAATATTATCACGGGAAATACTGGTAAAAACACCCTCAAAGGTGAAGCTGGAAACGATAAATTATTAGGAGGAGGAGGTAACGATACTTTAATCGGTGGTTTAGGAAAAGATACCTTAACAGGAGGAGCAGGAGCAGATAATTTTATGTTTGAATCCAGCAATCAAGGTTTAGATAGGATTACGGATTTTAACCCTACTGAAGATAAAATTGGTATTGGGGCCAAGGGTTTTCAAAGTGGTTTAAAAGCAGGCAATTTAAGCGCCGCACAATTTGTAATTGGTGGTGTTGGAACTGTTGCGAGTAGTGCATCTCACCGTTTTATTTATAATAGTGATGGAGCATTATATTTTGATCCTGATGGTAATGGTAGCGCTAAACAAACCCAGATTGCAATCTTTAATAATCCTCCCTTCCTTTCTAATAGTAATTTCGTGATTATTTAATGGCAAAAAACCAGTAAGTAATTGGTAGGGTGGGCAATTGCGCGATAAAATTAGGGAATAAATTGCCATTATTAGTCGCAATTGCCCACCAACTACAAATGCCGTGCAGAACTACAAAGGTGGGCAAAATGGACTAAATATTATCTATTTTTTCCTAATATTTTTCGCCATTTTTCCCACCCTACAATCTAACTAACGTTTCGCCAACTATGACATTTTAATCTTTGTCACTTTCGCCAGATATCTAATTGATAACTGTTAACTGATAACTGATAACTGAAATGACACACCCTACAATTAAGATTGAGCTATTTTTTTCACTAATTCAAGGTCTAAATTTAGGGCATTGGCAATTTGTTCTATGGTTAAACCAAGTTTAATTAAATCTGGTATTGATTCAATTTTGCCTTCAATTTTGCCTTCTTTTTTACCATCTTTAAAGGTTTCTTGATAGAAACGGGTTTTTTTAAAGTCAGTGAGAGTAAACATTTTATCTAACTCCTCCCAAGTATAATTGACAAATTTATAGGTTAATATTTTTTCCACTAATTCTATAATATCTCTAGTTTTCGTGGGTGAATTTAGCTTATTATTTGCTAAATCAAATAAGTGCTGCACTCTTTGTTTGGCTTCTTCTTCCTTGGCCATAATTAATTTGATAATTTCTACCCCTAGACCATTTTCCTCCTCAAAGTTTAACTCGTCAAGATAAATAATGGTTAATTTACCAAGGTTTTTGAAGTCTTGATAATAGGGTGGTAATTCCACATCTAAACTTCGTTGACTCCACAAAATAACGGCGCGGAAATCTTGACGGGGTTGATATTGTCCTAAATAAGTGAAGATTTCGGTAAACAAACGATGATATAAACTGTCATCATTTTGAAATTGGACTTCTAAAAAATAGATGGGTTGCTGATAATTATTCGGATAAAAAACTCCGTCAATTCGTTTAGAAAGTTGTTTTAATTCTTGGGAAATAAAACTATATTGATTTGCTAATTCTAAGGGTAAATTTAACAAATCGAATAAACTTTCGGGTAAATTTAGGAATAGTTCATAAAAAATCGAGTCAGTTTTCATGGGAAAAGGTAATCTCTATTTAATTAAAAACCATAAAAGTCATCATCTAAAATTTGATCAATAGTAAAAGGACAATTCAAAGGATATTCTGATTGTTCAGGAATCTTAACATAAAAAGAAGCACGTTTTTCCTCTTTTCTGGAAATATCTCTGATGACAATGTATTTGTCTGAAACAAGGAGTTAGTATTAATAAAATGTTAAAAGGAGCGATTAATTAATGAAGCTACTTAATCCTCAAAAAGCGATATTAGGAGATAAACTACAACGTTATTCTCTCAATTTTCAGCATAGTCTAGGAAAACATAAAGCTCTGATTTTTCAAAAACGTTTGGGAATTATATTGGCGAATAAAAAAATCTTAGAAAAGGCTTTAATTCAAGCAATTCAAAACCAAGAAGCGATATTTTATAAACAAGATTCCTTCGGTATTCATTATGATGTTAAATTTTATTTAGAAACGGAGTGGGGCTCATCATGGATTTTAAGTTCATGGATTATTCGTTATGAGGAAAATTTCCCTCGATTAACTAATGTTTATCCGGTTGATAAGTGAGGTAAAAAATGAATAAAATTCAAGAATATGATTTAGTTGTTTTAACCGAAGATACCGAAGCAATTCACAAACAAACTTATAGAAAAATTTTATTACGTCGAGGTCAAGTTGGTACGGTATTAATGGATTTTGAGCAAGAAGCTTTTTTGATTGATTTTGCAGATCAAGAAGGTGTTACTTATGCAATGGAAACCATTGCGAAAGAACAATTAATTCCTTTACTTTATAATCCTTTTGAAGTTTTAGCTTCTTGAAATTATAACAAAATAGTCGGAGCAAGGGCGGGAAAACCGCGCCCCTAGAGGTTAATTAAAGTTGACGATGCGGGCGAAACCCGTCGGATCAAGGCTTGCTCCGCCAACTAATACGCCGTCAATTTCGGGTTGTGCCATGATTTCGTCAATTAATTCTGGCTTGACTGAGCCGCCATATTGAATACTAACGTTTTTATTGCTCAACTTTTGGCGAATTAAACCGATGACGCGATTTGCTTCGGAAGTTTCGCAGGTGTCACCGGTCCCGATCGCCCAAATGGGTTCATAAGCTATAACTAAATTATCTTGGTTAATTCCGACTAAATCTTGTTCGAGTTGGTTAAAGATTACCTGTTCAGTTTCCCCAGCGTCGCGTTGTTGCTTGGTTTCGCCGACACATAAAATAGGGGTTAAACCGTGACGTTGGGCAGCTTTTAAGCGTAAATTTACGGTTTCGTCAGTTTCGCCAAAATATTGACGACGCTCGCTGTGGCCAACAACAACGTATTTAATGCCAATTTCTGTCAACATTGAACCTGAAATCTCACCCGTAAAAGCACCTTCATTTTCCCAGTGGATGTTTTGCGCACCAATTTGAATAGAGGTGTCTTTGGTTTTTTCGGTGATAGTTGTTAAATTAGTATAGGGTACACAGAGCACAATTTCCCGTGTTTTTTCAGTATTTTCTACTTGGTTTGTAAATGATTGGATAAAATCGAGGGTATTGGCCTGATTTTTATACATTTTCCAGTTACCGGCAATAATAATTTTTCTCACGTTTAACTTTTTAATCTCAATAAATATGGCAAAAGATCAGTTTAGCTTAAAAGAGGGCGATTTTAACTAAATTTATTGCAGTTGAACCGAGAAACTCAAATTAATTAAGTAATAAAGTAAATCCGGGTAAAATGTTTTCCCCTGATAAAGTGACAGGTAAATTAACAATTTCCACCTCTTTTTGAGGGCGATAAATTTCCACCGTGTTATTTTTAGGATTAATCAACCAGCCTAAATTTAAACCACTGGCTAAATATTCTTGCATTTTGTCTTGTAGGGGTTTTAATCTGTCACTAGAAGAGCGCAATTCGATGACAAAATCAGGACAAATGGGGGGAAATTTGCGTTTTTGCTCAGGGGTGAGACTTTCCCATTTTCCCTTGCCAACATAAGCAACATCGGGAGAGCGGCTACCTCCACCTGGTAAATTAAAGATGGTTGATGAACTAAATACATATCCTAGTTTGCTTTGTTCATTCCAGATAAAAACTCGACTAATTAAACTTGCTTCTTGGTTTCCACTTTCTCCCCCGACTGGTGACATGATAATTAATTCTCCATTGGGACTTAGTTCTAATGAAGCATCTCGATTATTTTGACAAAGAGCATAAAAGTCGTCTTTTGTCAAGGTAATTAAGGGTTTTAAATTTAAAATAGTAGTCATAATCAAGATAGTTTAAATAGTTTTGCTTCTAATTATAAAGGAAAAAAATCAAAAGTAAATCGAGGTCAAAAATAGGATACGCTATCTACATTGGTCTTGATAGGGAGCAGCTATCGAGCGTAAGGGGGAAAGTTCAGTGCAAAGCTGACGCTGTCCCGCAACTGTGAAGTAAGAGTAAACGACGGTTAACCCTTACAAAGTCAGAAGGCCCGCCAATTTGCGATAAATATACAATACTGCGAGGAGACAGATAATGACAAAGAATTTTCGATTATTTTTGCTCTCAATAATAATTTGCTCCCCCTAATCACCCTTTTTTTTAGGGAAAAATTAACAGGAAAAAAGATTTTATTAAGAGGCAAAAAATAAGGATGAAAACGAAGCATCAAATATTAGTTTGTTCCACTTGTGCGAGTGTTTGGCAAGATGGTCAAAGAGTAGGAATTAGTGGTGGTCAAAAGTTGTTTGAAGAATTGAAACAACACTTTAATAATTGGGAGCATTCTTCTGAATATGAAATAAATTCGGTGGAGTGTATGAGTGCTTGTAGTAATTCTCAGGTGATTGCTTTTATTGCTCCTAATAAATATACCTATATTTTTGGCGATTTACCGACAGAAAATGTGGCTGATTCTGTCTTTGAATGTGCTAGTAAATATTATGTGCAGTCTGATGGTATGTTAGCGTGGAAAGATCGCCCTGAGTTACTAAAAAAAGGCATTATTGCTAGAATTCCTCCAGTTTAATTAGAAAAAAAATTACTACCATTAATTTACAAGGTTTAGAGATTATGTTTAAGATTCCGGTGACAGTTATTACGGGTTTTCTTGGTGCAGGAAAAACTACTTTGATTCGCAATTTATTGCAAAATAACCAAGGTAGAAAAATTGCGGTGTTGGTGAATGAATTTGGAGAGGTTGGCATTGACGGCGACTTGTTAAAATCCTGTCAGGTTTGTGATGAGGAAGATAACGAAAAAACGAATATTGTGGAGTTAACAAATGGTTGTCTCTGTTGTACTGTTCAGGAGGAATTTTATCCCGTGATGCAGGAACTTTTACAACGCAGAGATAACCTGGATTGTTTGTTAATTGAAACTTCTGGTTTAGCTTTACCTAAACCGTTAATTCAAGCTTTTAAGTGGCCTGAAATTAGAAATTCGGCTACTGTAGATGGAGTAATTACGGTGGTTGATTGTGACGCTTTAGCAAAGGGAAATTTAGTCGGGAATCTCGATGCACTCTTAGCTCAAAGGGATTCTGACCCGAATTTAGAACATGAAACACCCATTGAAGAATTATTTGAAGATCAATTAGCTTGCGCTGATTTAATATTATTAACTAAGACTGATTTAGTTGATAGTAATGAGTTAGAAAAAGTAATGACTTGGTTAAAAACCGAGATTCGTTCAGGTGTGAAAATTGTTACTTGTAAAAATGGCGAAATTAGCCCTGATTTATTGTTAGGTTTTAATGCTAAAGTCGAGGATAATTTAGCGAGTCGGCCCAGTCACCATGACCAGGAAGAGGATCATGATCACGATGATGATATTAACTCCATTCAGTTAACTTTAGACGACAGTTTTGACCCTAATTTACTTCGAGAAAGGTTAGAAAAATTGGTGCAAAATCAGGAAATTTACCGCGTTAAAGGTTTTGTTAATGTTACTAATAAACCTATGCGCATGGTTATGCAGGGAGTTGGATCAAGGTTTGATTCTTTTTATGATCGAAAATGGTCACAAAATGAACTACGTCAAACTCGTTTAGTCTTTATTGGTAGGGAATTACAGGAAGCTAATATTAAGCAAGCAATTCTTAATAATTAAAGCACTAAAGTAGAAGGTTAGTGTAGGGGTTAACGGCCATTAACCCCTACAGTTAACTGTTAACTGAAATGACCAATTATTTACCCTTATTAATAAATTTGTTATATAATTTATCTTATTAATTTTATTTAGGTTTAAACTAATATTATGGCTACTAAAATTGTTGAAATTCTTTCCCCAGATGAGGTGCGTAGAACAATTACTCGTATTGCTTCACAAATTATTGAAAAAGCAGGTAATTTGGATCGTTTAGTATTATTGGGGATTTATACTAGGGGTGTTAATTTAGCTCATTTATTAGCAAATCAAATCGAACTTTTAGAACAGATAAAAGTGCCTATTGGTGCTTTAGACATTACTTTTTATCGCGATGATTTAGACACCAGGGGAATTAGAACTCCAGAAAGAACACAAATTCCCTGTGATTTAACGGATAAAATTGTTATTTTAGTGGATGATGTTATTTATAAAGGTCGCACCATTCGCGCTGCTTTAAATGCTGTTACTGAATATGGCCGGCCGGAAGTTATTTGGTTAGCTGTCTTGGTTGATAGAGGACATCGTCAAGTACCAATTCATCCTGATTTTACTGGTAAAAAATTGCCCACTGCAAAAGAGGAACAAGTTAAGGTTTATTTTGAGGAAATTGACGGTAAAGATGGTGTAGAATTAATTAATAATTGATAATTGATGTTAGAAATAAGAAATCCGATTTTTAACCAAAAATCTCTAACTAAAACCCTAGAAAATTGGCAAAAATCTGATTTCTAAATTAATAATTAATAATTGATAATTGATAGGTGTGGTGGGTTACGGCGGATTTTATGATCTGGGTTGAGAATAGTTGAATTTTTGCCGTCTAACCCACCCTACAGTTAGCTAATTAGGATGGGACTTTATGGATAATATTCAAAATAGGAAAGCGGATCATTTAAGGATATGTTTAGAAGAAGATGTGCAGTGTAAAACTGTTACTAATGGCTTGGAAAATTACCGTTTTACCCATAATTGTCTCCCCGAATTAGATAAAAATGAGATTAATTTGGAGACTAATTTTTTGGGCAAAAAACTCGGTCTTCCTCTGTTAATTTCTTCCATGACAGGAGGAACAGAACAGGCTAAAATTATTAATTATCGTCTCGCAGAAGCTGCCCAACTTTATCAGTTAGCTATGGGAGTTGGCTCTCAAAGAGTAGCGATTGAAAAACCGGAGGTTATTGATAGTTTCGCCGTGAGAAAATTAGCGCCAAATATTCCTCTTTATGCTAATCTTGGCGCAGTTCAATTAAATTATCAATATGGTTTAAATGAGTGTTTAAAAGTAGTTGAAATCCTAGAAGCTGATGCTTTAATTTTGCATTTTAATCCTCTACAAGAGGCTATTCAAACTAAGGGAAATACTAATTTTAACCAATTACTTGACAAAATCTCAGTTTTATGCTCTCAATTGCCTGTGCCAGTAATCGCCAAGGAGGTGGGAAACGGCATCGTTGGTGAAGTAGCGCAAAACTTGATTAGTGCGGGCGTGCAGGCGATGGATGTGGCTGGAGCAGGAGGAACTTCCTGGGCTAAAGTGGAAAGCGAAAGGGCTGAAAATGCCTTACAGAGAAGGTTAGGGCGCACTTTTGCCGATTGGGGAACTCCTACAGCAGAGTGTTTAGTCGATATTAGAATCTATGAACCAGAAATTCCGTTGATTGCTTCGGGCGGGTTGCGCGATGGTCTGGATGTTGCCAAGGCGATCGCCCTCGGTGCGGATATTGGCGGTTTAGCTTTCCCTTTTTTGCAGGCTGCTTCAATATCAACGGAAGCGGTAATTGAGTTAATTGAAATGTTAAAAGCGGAGTTAACTACGGTGTTATTTTGTACAGGAAATAAGGATTTATTAGCGTTAAAAAATACCTGTGTTTTAAAGAAAATAACAAGGTAATTTTATTCCCGCTTATTAAGGGGAGAATTAGAAAATAATTCCCCTGGTAATTCAGAAATTATGACTACACAAATTTTAAAATAAATAACAATATATGTGGCAATTTATTAGACAATCTTTTGCAAGTGCGATCGGAACTATTATCGGTTTAAGTTTATTTTTCACTGTGGGAATTAGTGGTTTAATTATATTACTAATTGTGGGAAGTGGTGGTCCAAGTGAACCAATTGTTAAGGATAAATCGGTATTAGTTTTTGATTTATCTACTAATATTACCGATACTGAACCTGCTTCGACTTTTGCGGAAGCTTTCTCCGGGGAAAATAGTAATACCATTCCCCTTCGTCAAGTGATTTCTGCTCTGGAAAATGCGACTCAAGATGACAAAATTAAGGCCATTTTATTAGATGGTAGAAAGACAGGTTTGGGTAATGGTTATGCGAATTTAAAAGAGGTTCGCAACAGTTTATTAGAGTTTAAAAATAAGGGTAAGAAAATTATTGCTTATGATGTGGATATTAGCGAAACTGAATATTATTTGATGTCTATTGCCAATGAAATAATTATTAATCCTTTGGGAGCGATCGCTCTGAACGGTTTTTCTACTCAACAAATGTTTTTAAGTGGTGCTTTTGATAAGTATGGTTTAGGGGTTCAAGTAGTTAAAGTTGGTAGTTATAAGGGGGCTGTTGAGCCTTTTATTCGACAAAATTTCAGTCCCGAAAATAGGGAGCAAAATGAGGTTTTATTGCAGGATATTTGGCAAGATTATAAGGAAAATATTGCTAAAAATAGGAGTAATTTAACTGTTAATAAAATCCAAAATATTGCGGATAGTCAGGGTTTTTTAACCGCTCAAAACGCGCTGGAAAATAACTTAGTTGATCAAATTGGTTACTGGGATGAAGTTGTTAAGAATCTTCAGGAATTAACTGGTAAAGATGAAGATTCTTTTAATCAGATTACGGTGAGTGGTTATCGTAATATTAAGAGTAAAAATGAGCAGTTTTCTGAACAGAAAATTGCGGTAGTTTATGCTGAGGGAAGTATTGTTAATGGGATGGGAAGTCCCGATCAAATAGGTGGCGATCGCCTGGCCAACGAGTTAAAAAAAATAAGAGAAGATAATAAAATCAAAGCCATAGTTTTAAGGGTAAATAGTCCGGGGGGAAGTGCAACTGCTTCGGAGATAATTGTCAGGGAATTAGAGTTAATAAATAAAGAAAAACCGGTGATAGTTTCCATGGGAAATGTGGCAGCTTCTGGGGGATATTGGATTGCGACAGGAGGAAGTTATATTTTCGCAGAAAGTAGCACAATTACTGGGTCAATTGGTGTTTTTGGTGTGTTATTTAACATCCAAGAAATTGCCAAAAATAATGGTGTTACTTGGGATGAAGTGAAAACGGGAAAATTCGCTGATTTTCAGACAGTAACTCGTCCAAAAAACGATTTAGAAATAGCACATTATCAAGCAAATGTCAAGGAAATTTATGAGGTATTTTTAGGTAAAGTTGCTAAGGCGAGAAATTTACCTCAAAGCAAGGTTGAATTAATTGCTCAAGGTCGGGTTTGGTCAGGAAAAAATGCCTTAAAAATTGGTTTAGTGGATGAAATTGGCGGGTTAAATAAAGCGATTAATTTTGCGGCGGAAAAAGCGAAATTAGGAAGTGATTGGGAGGTGGAGGAATATCCGAGTAAAAGAACTTTTGAACAGGAAATTATCGAAAATTTATTGAAAACAAGTTTAGGAGATTATTTATTAACAAAAGAGGAAATTTTACCCTCGGAATTAGCCCAATTAAAATCTGATTTAAGGGTGTTAAAAACCTTTAATGATCCTCGCAATATTTACGCTAAACTGGTATTTAATTTAGGTTGGGATTAAGGTTATGTTAGTAGCAATCAAACAACTTATTGTACCTCCGGGTCATCAACTAATTTTAGAGGATATTAGTTGGGACCAATTTGAGGAAATTTTGGCGAATTTAGGACAGACTAGAAGCGCTAGAATATCTTATAGTAAAGGAGTTTTAGAAATTATGACACCGTTACCTAAACATGAAGACGACAAAGTTATGCTAGGCGATTTTGTTCAGGTTATTTTAGAGGAAATGGAACTTGAGTTTAGAAATTTAGGTTCAACTACCTTGAAAAATCGCCAAATCAGGCAAGCTGTTGAACCAGATTCCTGTTTTTACATTGAAAATGAGGCAATTATTCGCGGACGAAAACAACTTGATTTAGAAACCGATCCAGCTCCAGATTTGGCCATGGAAATTGATCTTACTTCCCGAACTAAGTTTGATAATTATGAACAATTAGGAGTTAAGGAATTATGGCGTTTTAATGGTACGAAATTAGCAATCAACTTGTTAGAAAATGGTCAATATATTGAGTCTCAAATTAGTAGTATTTTCCCGAATTTATTAATAGCTGAAATGTTACCAAAGTATTTAGAAGAAAGTAAAATTAAGGGGAGAAATGCGACTATGAAAGTGTTTAGAAAATGGGTAAGGGAAAATATATAATATGGGTTCGCAATTAATAACTAATAACTATCTATGACTAATTATCCTTTGTTAGAATTTAGACAAGTAAGTGTGAGAAAATCCTTGGGAAGTGATTATATTTTAAGGGATATTAATTTACAAATAAATAGGGGCGATCGCCTCGTCATTATTGGACCTTCGGGAGCGGGAAAAACTACTTTATTGAGGTTATTAAATAACTTAAGTAGTCCGAGTGAGGGGTTAATTTTATTAGAAAATATTAAATATAAAGAAATTTCTGTAATTAATTTAAGACGAGAAATAGTATTAGTATTACAAGAGTCAAAATTATTAGGAATGACAGTAAAAGAAGCGTTAGAATATCCTTTAATTTTGCAAAAAATACCGCTAAAAGAGATTAATAATCGAGTGAAAAAATGGTGTAATAAATTAGGAATCTTAGAAGATTGGTTAGAGAGAAACGAGTTACAATTATCCGTCGGACAAAGACAGATAATTGCCATCGCTCGCGGTTTAATAATGCAGCCAAAAGTGTTAATATTAGATGAGCCTACCTCTGCATTAGATACAGGAAAAGCTCATCATTTAATAGAAACATTAATAAATTTAAGTGAAACAGAAACGACAACGATAATTATGGTGAATCATCATTTACAAATAGGAAAAAAATTTGCCAATCGAGTGATCTATTTAGAAGAAGGAGAGATAAAAAAAGACAACTTAGTAACAGAAATAAATTGGGAAAAAATAACAGAAAACTTAGTTAAAACTGAGGCAAAAAATAGAGAAGAATGGGATTAACTAGACAGAAGTTGAGCTTTAAAATGACCATTATTTTGAGTCGGAGAATTAAGATTGGTGGGAATTATTTTCTCTGTTTCCAAGACATGTTGATTAAACTGATAACCAATATTTCTCACAGTTTGAATCAGACTAGGTTTGCGAGGATTAGTTTCAATTTTTTTGCGTAAAGATAACACATGGGTATCAATAGTACGGGGGTTGTCGATCGCATCTGGCCAAGCGCGACTTAATAATTCAGAGCGACTTAAAGGATTTCCTTGAGCTTGTGCTAAGACATATAATAGGCTAAATTCTTGAGGAGTAAGATCGATAAAATTGCCTTGAAATTGAACTCGACGTTGGACCAAATCTATTTGTAAATCGCCATAATCAAGTAACAGGGGAGCGGAATTTACCCGAATTCTTCTCACTAAAGCATCCACTCTAGCCATAAATTCTTGCATACCAAAAGGTTTTTTTAGGTAGTCATCTGCGCCATTTTTCAAAGCTGTTACCACATCTTTTTCTTGAGTACGAGATGAAAGTATCAAAACTAAAGATTTACGCTGTTCGTATAACCAACGACACAATTCTAACCCATCCGAATCCGACAAATCAGAATCTAAAACCACTAAATTAGGTTGATGTTCATAAAAAAGATGTTTTCCTTGCTGAATACTGGCAGCTTGTTGAATATTGTACCCAGCCTGCTGTAAATGCCAGCCTAAAAGGGATCTCAGATGAGGATTACCCTCAATAATAGCAATGTCAATATTTACCATAAAATTTAAACCCAATCAACTTTCACTAATGACACTAACAGAGCTAATGTCAACCTTTTGTAACAGTTGCTACTTAGATGATTAACAATTATAAATGAGCTTATATTTTTAGTGTAATTAAAACTCAGATATCCTTGAATTAGCTTAACCTAGTTTTTAAGCAAAAGTAATGGGGGGAAAATTAGAGAAAAATTACGTTGTCAAGCAATAACCAGTTAAAATACAATGGAGTGATAATAATAAACTAATTTAACGAGCAATTTTGACATTTATTTCAAAGAGAATTAAGAGGGTATATGCTTATCGATAGTGGAACTATTCGTTATTACCAAAAACTAACGGATGGGATGGTAGATTTATGGCATCGAGGACACCGCTTTGAAGAAATTCGGTTGTATATGGATGGTTTTATTTCCTGTTTACGTCAGACCAATTCCTTAGAAGCTTATCAAATTCATCGTCTCGAAGATGAAGCGTTTCGTTTTTTACGAGATCCGTCTAATTTTGAGTTAGCGATGCCTCAAATGGAAATGGAGGTAGATTATTATTAAATAACAGTGGTGGCGATTTCTCCAATTGCCACCACCATTAAATTAGGAAGCTAAAGCAACTTCCACCATTTCTTGTAATTCACCACTTTGGTAGAGTTCGATCATAATGTCACTTCCACCAACAAATTCCCCATTAACGTAAACTTGGGGAATAGTCGGCCAATTGGAATATTCCTTGATTCCCTGACGAATTTCAGCATCTTGGAGAATATCCACGGTTTCAAAAGGAATACCCAAATGACTGAGAATTTGCACAACATTATTGGAAAAACCGCATTGGGGCATTAATTTTGACCCTTTCATAAAAACAAGAACTTTATTTTCTTTCAGCAGTTGGTCGATTTTCTCTTTTAATTCTGGTGTCATAGTTCCTTGGGGTGATTAAATAACTAGGGATTAAACAGTTTGACTAATAGTTTCCCACTTAGCCGGGGTGTAGGTTTTTAAAGCTAAAGCATGAATAGCTTCCGAGGCCATTGCTTCCTTTAAGGCATCATAAACTAATTGATGTTGTTTTACCATTGTTTGACCCACAAATTGATTTGATACCACAATGGCTTCTAAATGATCGCCTCCTCTCAAATCCCTGACGATTACCTCAGCATCCGGTAATTTCTCTTTTATCATTTTTTCAACTTGCTGTACACTAACCATCAAAATTTCCCAACTCACTTAATATAACCATTGTTACCTAAAATTATCGCACAAATGGTGTGGTTATAAAACCAATTTCAAATAATTGTTGATAGGCTTTTTTCCCTAAATCGCTCGTGGGCTGTTGGGAGCGAATCACTTGTAACAAAAGGGGGACAGCTAATTCCGGTTTACTTTGGGCGCGATGAACCAAAGCTAATTGGTAGGTAGTTTCATCCCGTTTTTGCCCACTTTGAAAGGCTTTCTGTTTCGATTCTTCGGTAATTTTACTATCAATACCGGAGAAATTTTGGGAAAGTTGAATATAGAAATTAGATAACTGGTTAAAAAGTTGTCTCGCTCCTTGTAATTTTTCCACTGCTAGGTCATAATTTTGACTATCGATCGCCTGTTTTGCTTCTGTGAGTAACTTTTGCCCACCATCGAGACTCAACACCATTCCGGGGCGAATTTGCTCCTCCACCGGTTGATTGCTGTTTGTGTCAGTAGTGGTTTCTTGAGCTTGGGCGATCGGCATTTTTAAGCAAATCGAGCTTAAAAGAAGTAAAAAACAAGACAAATTTTTCGCAGATATTTTAAGCATTAGTGTTTAAAAATAAGATGATCAAAAGTGAATTTAACCTGATATTATAGCGGTTAATTGTCAGTTATTTAGAAACTGGACAAATTATCTTAAATTCCATTAGAAAAATCAACATTTTTAAAATTACATAAAATGAAAAATTCATTGAATAAATTAATCGCCCTAGGAATCAGTCTAATTATCTCAGGATTAACGCCTTTTAGTGCCTTAACTCAAACAGCATCAGTAAGTGAAAAAATGTTACAAATGGAGCAAGGTTTAGAAAAAGAATTTGAGGATTATTTTGGGGAAAATATGGCCGAAGTTAGCCAAAGTTCTGAGGAAATTGCCAAAACTTTAAGCCGTGTCGGCAAAGAAACAGGTACAAATCCGGCGGTACTTTGGGTAATGCCAAAAGAAGATCATTTACATTTAGTATTATTAACTCCGGGGGAAACTCCCGTAGTCAAAGATTTATATGATGTGCCTTTATCCCTATTAATTAAAACCGCCAAAACTTTACAAGAAAATATTAATTCACCCCTCGATAAGAACTATCTAAAATCATCACAACAGTTACATAAATGGATTATTGAACCGATAGAAAAAGAGTTTTTACAAGGGCGAAAAATTGATACACTTTTATTCTGTGTTGGTGCAGGTTTGCGGGGTCTACCTTTAGCAGCATTACATGACGGTGAACAATTTTTAATCGAAAAATATAGCTTAAGTCATATTCCCGCTTTTAATCTGATTAATACCGAATATCGCCCGATGAAATCTGGTCAAATATTAGCCATGGGAGCATCAGAATTTCAGAATCAAAACCCTTTACCAGCAGTACCAGTGGAACTTGCTAATATTACTTGGGAATTACGTAGTCAATTAAAACCAGAAGAAAAATGGCAAGGAAAAACGTTTTTAAATCGGCAATTTACCTTACAAAATCTTAAAGATAATCTCAATCAAGAATCCTTTAACATTGTACATTTAGCAACCCACGCCGAATTTGCCCAAGGTAAACCGGAAAATTCATATATTCAATTTTGGGACACTAGACTAAAATTAAGCGAAATCAACCAAATTAACTGGAATAAACCACCAGTTGAGCTATTGGTCCTGAGTGCTTGTGAAACCGCCGTCGGAGACTCCGAAGCTGAGTTAGGTTTTGCCGGGTTAGCGCTAAAATCTGGCGTAAAATCCGTTTTAGCGAGTCTTTGGTATATTAGCGATCCGGGGACACTTGCCTTAATGAACGAATTTTATCGTCAATTGGCGATCGCACCTACCAAAGCCGAAGCTTTACGACAAACTCAACTAGCCATGATTAAGGGAAAAGTTCGTTTTCAGGACGGTAAACTACTATATTCAAGGGGAAGCGTACCCTTACCGGTCAAACTAGGAGTTAGCAACCAACTTGACTTATCTCATCCATTTTTCTGGGCTAGTTTTACCTTAATTTCAAGTCCATGGTAATTCAAGTCAAAAGTCAAAAGTAGGGGTCAACGGCCGTTGTCCCCTACAATGAATCAAGAAGATTGAATCTGAAATAAATTTGTAGGGATAGGTACAAGACCTATCCTCTCCGGGCAAGGGGATTCGCTCCTACGCAAATTTTTTTGGTAACAATTAACAATTATTTTTTTCGTTTTAAATGTTCTAATTCTTGGTCAATTTCTAACTGTTTAAACTTCTGTTCTAAAATGTCATTTTCAGTGCCATATTTACCATAATTACTATCAGTATTCCAACCATTATAAGTCGGATTATTAACCGGTGATTGTTTAACTTTTTGTAACTCTAATAATACTTCCTTGTGTCTATTTTGAACCTGTTTATATAAATTCTTTGTCTGTTCAATGCGGTTTTTCGTACCGAGCATTTTACCCCAAAGCTGATTTCCTTTATGGAATAAAGCGGATTCTTTGGCTTCAGCTGCCTGAACTAAATCTAACTCACCGGCATTTTTAGCAATATTAATTCTTTTGTGCCAAACTTGAATTTCTTCCGCCAACTTAAGAATTTCCTGCTGTAAATTTTTCTCCTCCAATTGCAACTGATAAATTAACTTCAAAGTATCTTCTTCCTGCTCCTGTAATTGTTCGGATAAAGCATCTAATTCCCATTGGGGATTATCCTTTAAAAACTGATCTAACTTCTGCTCAAAAAAATCAAATAAACTCATTTTAGATAATTAATTCCTTAGCGAAAAATAATATTTTCTAAGTTAGCATATTGTGTTTATGCTATGGCTCACCTTCTCAAATTGATGTAAGATACCAAATCAGCAAAGCAAAATTATTTGTGAATAGTAAAAAGCAAGTTAGTCTCTCTCCTTAAGAAACATTTTCGGAGGTTTTTTTCGAGCTAAATCCTTTTTAAAAAGCTGTTCTTCAACTAATTTCCGACTAGGGATAAACGAGATTGACTAGGAAAAAATACCGAAGGAGATAAGTTAAAAAACTCGGCTAATTCCTGTATATGTCTAGTAGTTAATTGACGTTTTTTATGAAGAATATCAGACACAATAGACTCAGTTTTAAAAATAGGAACTAAATCTTTTTGTTTTAGTTGTCTTTCTGAGATTAAAACCTTTAATAAATCTACCCCATAAATATCAGGAATAGCTTCTTGTTTTTGTTCATACTCAAACACTAAAACTCCTAAAACATTTAAGTAATCGATTTCTTCTGGAGTTAAAGTAGGTTGATCTAGTAATTTATCAATAACGGATTGAGTAACTTCTAAATCTTCCTCAGAAGTAAGAAGACGAGGGGGAAATTTTTGGAGTAATTGAATATATTTAGCTGTCATAACTATTACTAAAAAAGTAGGTTTTTAGGTTTAAAAAACTAGAGAAAAATATAGCTTTAGTGAGAACTTAGAAAAATATAACCCTTAAGCGGGATAATAAACTATTGAAACCAGTCATCTTTTTTCCACTCATTTTTATCATATTCACCATGAGTTAACACCTCTCGGATAAAAACAATACCCTTATCAAAATCAATGTAAGTAATTAAACGAAAATTATTACCCCCAATATCGAATATAACAAAATTTTTAACATAATCGGCGGCGGAAAAAGTTTGACGAATATCATTAAAACTTTGCCACCGATGTTCACAAGTTAGTTTATACCAATATTGTAAACCTACCTTGGACTTTGGATAATTACGCCAGAAATTTTTTAACTTGGTTTCCGAGATAACTCGCATTCATTTATTCCCATCAAACTACCCTAAACTATTACCAAATTAGCTATATTTTTTCTAGTGGTTTTAAGTTCATTTTTAATCTTAGCAAATTGCGAAGTTATTTGTCAAATAAAATTTTAGTTTGATTCTCTATTCTTGGCGAGCTTCTAATCGTTGTATAGTTAAACCAAATAAGAGTGAAGCAAAAAAAAAGTGGTAAAATGAAAAAATACTTAATAAATTATTATAGTGATTCCAAATAAGAAGCGAACACTAAAAAATACAATAATCTGCAATAATTTTATCTAAAGAAGTCCCGACAGGTGCATACATTCTTGCTCTTTTTAAAGCACTAAAATCATGTTCAATATCATTCAAATCAGGGGAATAAGTCGGTAAAAAGATAACTTCATGTTCTGTAGTTTCTACTAATTGTTTAATCTTATTTTTTCTATGAATGGGTGCATTGTCCATAATTAAAATGGAGGGTATCTCTAAGCTTGGTAATAAATAAAGTTTTAACCACCTTTCAAAAGTTTCAGCATTGAGAGTTCCTTGAAAAATCATTGGTGCAATAAAATCTTTTTTTC
>JAABRE010000064.1 GCA_011391125.1 Synechococcales cyanobacterium S06 | reverse complement strand
ATTTTCTGATTAAATGTTATCTACCCCTCACCCCCCTACCCCCCTCATCCCAAAGGGAGAGGGGGAAAGAGAGGTAAAATGTCAACTAAAAAGGCTATATATTAGGATAAACTTTTTGTCGAGCTAAAGTCCAATTACTTGAAATAGGAATAAAATTTTACTATAAAAATGGGTTATTTTACCCATAAAATTGGTCATAACTAACTTTAATAAGGTGCTAATTTTCAATGACAAATTCTAAAGTTTCCCCATGAATACTACCAAATTTAATTAGTATTCCCGAGGATAAAGGTATTTCTTGATGAAGGACTTTTTGCCATTTTTCTTCCAAATAAACTAAAGTTCCAAAACGAGAAAAATCCTTTAAAAAATAGCAATCATCACTTAAACAAAAGTCTCGACAAATGATTTCAGCGTGTTTTTGACTCACCCAACGTTCAGGAATAGGAACATCATTTTCTTCGCTTCTTCCTACTCGCATTAATCCCCCACGAATCGGCCATTTTTGCTGGGGATTATTTACTGAGTGTAAATAAGCAATTGTTTTCGGTTTATTATTAAGTGTTAACAGCTCTGGTAATTCGGTAATTTTGTTATTAATTGGCTTAATTAATTCCCCAGAAAATTCCGGATGTAAATATAAAATTGGTAATGTCCAAGCAGGTTGGTTAAATTTATAAATAGTTAATAATTGTTGTCTAGCTATTGCGACTGCTTGATCGATGGGTTTTCTTTCACAAAGAGACTTGGTAAAAGTTTGAATAAAGGTTAGGGATTCTTCGTTGGCGATCGCATCTCGCATGGCTAAAACTGCTGGAAGACCATGATGAATCAAAACTTCGGCCAAACTACTTCTCTGAATAGTTTTTTGGTTTTGTAAATCTGGTTGCGCTCCCCAGCAAGCATTAAATACCGCCAAAATTACCTGATTTCTCACCAAAACTTGAGCTAATTCTGTACCATTGATAGTGGCATCATCTCTTAAGAATAAAACTCCTCCATCAGGACCTGGTTGACCATGGCCAGCATAAAAAATAATATTATAATTACCAGTTTCTAAAGCCGAAATTAGCTCTTGGGGATTTGGTTTAACTAAAGTATTTATTTTATTATTAATTAGGGGAAAAAACGTCTCCGAATTAATAGATAAAAGACTATTACGAATCACCTGATTTAAACTCGAAGATTCGTGATCCAAAGAGATAGTTAAATCTGGTAAAGTATCACCTTGCTGATCATTTTCCCACTCCGTAGCTCCTAAGACCAATAATATTTTTAACGAATCACCAATGGAAGGAGGATTTAAAGGAGCAACATCATGGCTAGTACGACTAAATAAAATTTGTTCATTGAGAGAAATTGGTTGCTTGCCTCGTCCGGGTTGCATAATTTCCCATGGTAAGGGGATTAAATTGGGATCGCGAATGTCCAAACGTAAACGTAAAGGTTCATTTTGGGCGATCGCCATCCCTTGACTTTGGGCGAAACTATTGCCAATTACCCCCTCAAATACCCATTCCCATAAACTCACCCCTAATTCTTGCATTAATTGACCACCATAATTGTCCGTGGGCGCAAAATTCCTGTCCGACACCTCACCATTAACCGTCGGAAGATGAATCTCATCTTGAAGAGAAAACATTTCTTGCCAAGCAATCCATTTTTCCGTTAAACTTGACGGCCAAACCCGATCACTATGACTATAACCACTGATATAAGGAGCATCGGTCACCCAAATCGCAAAATTTTTATTTTTTGTAGTAATCAAGGGAGCGATCGCCAAATGAAGGGCTGTTTTTGAATTTTTGATCATAAAATTAAAGGAGTTGAAAATGGGTAAAATTAAACAGTTAAGATTATTATAGGGAAGTGTTTAAAAATAAGTATGCTTGGCTAGGTTATAAAGTTAGCTGGTGAAGGTCAAGTAAGAGGTAAGAAAAGCTAGATAATTTTAATTAATTAGCTCAGATTGTAACCTTGTCAAGTATAATCAGCTAATCTGTGTTTATCAATAAGACTATTAATTTTTAACCTTGATGTTCTTAATATTTACCCGCTTTTTGTGAGTCAATTTTAACGAGTAAATTAAACAGAAGAGAACTTATTTATGGGGAACTAAAATTTAAGGGACATTTTATGATAAATTAACAAAAGAAAAAAACTTAGTAATTACCATGTATAAAAACGGAACTTCTCGCAGTCTTTTTTATAAGAAAAAACAAAAAAAATCTAAATTTTCTTTTCTTGGATTTATCATCATTGCTCCTTTATCTTTAATCTTTATTTTAATTGTTTCCGAATTATTGACTAGATTATATGTAAATGTAACAGGTCAAACCGAAGAAATAAATCTTAGTCCCAAAGAGTCCAAAGAATTAGCTGAATATCGTCTGAAATTCCTTAATCACAATGGCCAACCCTTAGATTTAATTTCCGATCAAGGTAACTTAAAAGTAGAAAGAAAAATATCAGTGGGTTATCAAATAATCCCTCAACAAAAAAGTGAATCTTGGCAAATAAATGAGCAAGGTTTTCGCGAAAATGACCCTTTATCTTTAAATAAACCTAAAGATGAAATCAGGATATTTCTATTAGGTGGTTCCACCGCTTTCGGTTATTTAAATGCTAATAATAATAGTACCATCTCCCACCAATTAGAGCAGAAATTACAGCTAAGAGTTAAACAACAACAGTCGAAACCAGAAACATATCGGCCAGATGTTTTTCCCTTTTTTAAACCGTTACGAGATGCCGCCATGTCAAAACCTGCTAAAATTAAACAGGGAAAATATCGGGTTATAAATGCTGCGATTCCGGGTTATACTTCGGGTAATCAATTAGCACAATTGGCCTTGGAAATATTACCCTATCAACCAGATTTAATCGTAGTTTTGGACGGGTATAGCGATTTAATGTTACCCACTGACAAAGAAGCCAGCGAAATTCCCAAAATTGAAACCTATTTGTCCAATGCTCCCGCACATTTTCAAGCTTATTTAGATAAATATATTCAAAATAAATTACAAGATATTTATTTAGTGAAATTGGGCCAAAAATGGTTTAATCCGACGGATTTTTCCCCCGTCAATCAAAGTTTAATCGTTAAAGAAGATGATAAGAAACCTTTAAAAAATTATTTACCTCAAGATGACAAAGAATTAAAGCAAAGAGTCCAACGTTATCAACAAAATCAGCAAAAATTAGTTAATATTTCCGCCAAAATTGGCATTCCGGTAATCTTTGCTTTACAACCAGAAATTACCGGGAAAAAACCGAACCAATTAGCCGACTCAGAAAAGGTAATTTTGCAGGAATTAGGTACAGATTATCAGAAAAAATTTAAGAGTCAATATCCCCAATTTTTCCAAAGTTTAAAACAATTGGAAAAAACTAATCCTAAAAATATTAAAACCCTTAACTTATATCAACTTAGTGACAAATATCCCACACCCACTTTTGTTGACGCTGTACATTTAACAGAAAAAACCAATCAGGCGATCGCTAATCAACTTTATTCCACCATTACCAGTTTAGAAAAAATCCAAATTATCCCCCAATTTTTCTACCTCAAAGAAGATAAATGAAGTAAAAAGTAAAAAGTAAGGCGTAGGTAGTAAATAATAAATAGTAAGAAATAAAACAACTTATTACCTCTTACCTCTTCAAAGAAGATAAATGAAGTAAAAAGTTAGGAGTAGGTAGTAAAGAATAAATAGTAAGAAATAAAACAACTTATTACCTATTACCTATTACCTATTACCTCTTACCTATTACCTCTTACCTATTACCTATTACCTCTTACCTATTACCTATTACCTATTACCTATTACCTCTTACCTCTTACCTCTTACCTCTTACCTCTTACTTCTTCCTACATTCCGGGGAGTTGTAAACCAGCAGTTAACTCTTCCATACGGGAGCGCATGGTATCCGTTGAAGTTCTATAGGCATTGGTCATTGCTTCTGTTACCAAAGCAGAAAGTGCCTCAGCACCTTTTTCCATGGCTTCAGGAGCAATATTTACTCCTCTAGGCTCTTGGTTACCACTTAACATCACAGTCACCAAACCATCATCGCTTTTACCTTCAACTACCATGGTTTCCAATTCTTCTTGAAGCTTTTTCGCTCCTTCCTGAACTTGTTGAGCTTTCTGGAAAGCTGACGCAAGTTCCTTCATTTTACCTAAACCGAGACCAAATCCTGCTGCCATAATAAATAATTACTCTGATAAACTAAAATTGACCTAAAAGTTTAACTTCAGGTTCTAATGATACAGACCAATGATATTGTACTTGTTCTTGTATATGATTAATCAAGTTGAAAATATCCATAGCCTTAGCATTGCCACAATTAAGAATAAAGTTAGCATGACGGTGAGCAATTTGCGCACCTCCAATTTGATAACCTTTCAATCCTAATTCTTCGATTAAATTACCAGCATAGTGGGGGAGAGGATTACGGAATACACTACCACAACTAGGCAAATGATAGGGTTGGGAATTTTTACGCTGTTGTAAATTGTGGCTGGTTTGAGTCATTATTTCCTGTTTCTGCCCACCGGGTTGTAATTGAAACGTTGCTTCAATTACCATTTTGCGATCGCCCTGAAGTTTGGAGGTACGATAACTATAGGCCAACTCATCTCTGGTTAAAGTTTCCACTCCACCGTTAGGAGACAACACCACCGCACTAACGAGAATATCACTCACGGAGCGTCCATGGGCACCGGCATTCATGACCACACTACCACCAATTAAACCAGGAATTCCCACAGCCCATTCTAAACCTGACCAACCCCTTTTAGCGGCTAACCAGGCCACCTTGGCTATGGGTTCACCTGCGCCCACGGTAATTAAGCCTTTTTCTTCGACAAAAGATTGATGACGTAAATGACGGGTACTAATTACCAAACCCTCAATACCAGAATCACTCACCAACAAATTTGAACCGGCACCCAAAAGAGTTAAAGGCAAATCTTGTTTTAAATACCACTCAAAAGTAGCTTCAACTTCCCCATTATTTTTCGGTGCCACATACCATTGAGCTTCACCACCAATGCGATAGGAAGTATAACTGGACAAAGATACTTGGGGTTGGATAAAACAATTAGTACCGGCTAATTTAACAGGAGAAGCTTGGGCAAAATAAGACACAGGTTTAACCACATTTTTAACAGCATAACAAGTCATAAAAAATACTCCTTTACACACCACAGATTCAATTCAAAAGTCAAAAGTTAAATATCAAAAGGTTTCAAAGTTTTAATTCTGATTTACCCATGAACAAAAACTTAAGTCTTGTCTCAAAAATATCTCACTAACCCAAATTTTTCAATGTTTAATTTCCATATTGTGACTATTTGATCGTTTTCCTCACCTGATTCAACTAACCCTCAGCATAATTGTCAATCAACTTTAAAACATTCGGGATAATTTGGTTTAAATTGCCAGCACCTAAAAACAAGGTTAAATCACCCGTTTTTAAGATTTTAGGGAGCAAACCAGTTAATTCAGTCAAAGTATGTTCATAAAATACTTGACCATGATACCGATTAATCTCTTGGGCTAAATGTTCCCCAGTAATATTGGTTACATTTTGCTCCCCCGCGCTATAAATATCGGTAATAATTACCACATCAGCATCCGTAAAACATTGGGCAAATTCCTGGAAAAATTCGCAAGTGCGACTATAACGGTGGGGTTGAAAAATCGCAATTACTCGCCGGTTTGTGTCCTTTCCTACCCTTAAACGAGCACTGGATAGGGTGGCCTCTATTTCCCGGGGATGATGGGCATAATCATCGATTAACGTAATGCCACGAGCTTGCCCCTTTACCTCAAAACGTCGTTTAGCACCGCCAAAACTCGCCATCGCTTCCGCCATGATAGGAAAATCTATATCAATATTTCTGGCCGCAGCAATCACAGCTAAAGCATTACTTAAATTATGTTTACCCAATAAATTTAACTCTAGTTTTCCTAAAAACTTACCACTTTCCCATACATCCGCAATGCTACCTTCTCCGTGATAAATGACATTTTTAACCGTATAATTTGCCCCTTTACTATCATCAAGACTATAGGTAATTGCTGGTTGCAATTTATCTTGTACGACAAGACAATCAACGCAGCCGATGACAGTCTCACATTGTTGGGCAAAAGTCTGAAAAGTAGCGATGACACTGTCTAAATTTTCATAATGATCCGTATGATCTAATTCAATATTAGTCACGATGCCAATTTTCGGATGGTGTTTCGTTAAAGAGCCGTCTGATTCATCAGCTTCGGCCACTAAATATTTACCTAAGCCTAATCTCGCATTGCCGTCCCAAGCATCAACCTCCCCTCCCACAATAATAGTGGGGTCTAAGTTGGCTTTAAACAGCACATAAGCCAGCAAACTGCTGGTAGTTGTTTTTCCGTGAGTACCAGCCACCGCTATGCTGTGGTAATCTTCAATTAAAGCCGCCAACAAATCGGAACGATGGAAAATAGGACAACCTAACTCCAAGGCCTTTAAATATTCGCGATTATCCCCTTTAATGGCCGTCGAACAAACAACCTGTAAAGAATTGTCACTTAAATTAGAAGCTTCTTGAGTCGTAAAAATTTTCGCCCCCACTGATTCTAACCTAGTCGTAATATTACTCCCACGCAAATCAGAACCAAAAACCGGTAAACCTCGTTTGGCCAAAATATAAGCTAAAGCTGACATCCCAATGCCACCAATACCGATAAAATGAAACGCCCGGCCACTTAAATCAACCCTCATTTACACTACATCTCCTTAGAAATCAGTCGGGAATTTTCCCTATTATCATAAAGGCTAGAGTGACAATTCTATTAATTTCTCCATAAAGGGGATCGAATTGTACAGTCTTTAAGATATTATTGGTCACATTAAGAATAATCTAATTTTTTTACTGAGCAAAAGAGGGTAAAACACCGTGACTATAAGAGTAGCGATCAACGGATTTGGACGGATTGGACGTAATTTCTTGCGTTGTTGGGTAGGAAGAGAAAATAGTGGTATCGAAGTAGTAGGTATTAATGATACCTCTGATCCTAGAACTAATGCTCATTTACTTCGCTACGACTCCATGTTGGGTGTTTTAAAAGGAGTAGATATTGAAGCCGATGATAACTCCATCACCGTTAACGGCAAAACCATCAAATGCGTTTCCGATCGTAACCCCTTAAACTTACCTTGGCAAGATTGGGGTGTTGACCTGATTATCGAAGCAACTGGTGTCTTCGTTGATGAAGCAGGAGCATCCAAACACATCCAAGCAGGTGCGAAAAAAGTGCTGATCACAGCCCCCGGCAAAGGTGCTGGAGTTGGCACTTATGTAGTAGGTGTAAATGACCAGGACTACGAACATGACAAATTTAACGTTGTCAGTAACGCAAGTTGTACCACCAACTGTCTAGCTCCCATCGTTAAAGTGCTCCATGAACACTTTGGTATCATCAAAGGAACCATGACCACCACCCACAGCTACACCGGAGACCAACGTATCTTAGATGCTTCTCACCGTGACCTCCGTCGTGCGCGAGCCGCAGCAATCAACATTGTTCCTACCTCCACCGGTGCTGCTCAAGCTGTAGCTTTAGTCATTCCCGAAATGAAAGGCCGTCTTAATGGTATCGCTCTTCGTGTTCCTACCCCTAACGTTTCTGTCGTTGACTTAGTAGCTCAGGTTGAGAAGAAAACTATTACCGAAGAAGTTAACAATGTACTCAAAGAAGCCGCTAACGGACAAATGAAAGGTATCCTCGACTATACTACTTTACCTTTGGTTTCCAGTGACTTCCGCGGTACCGATTGCTCTTCTACTGTTGACGGTAGTTTAACTATCGTTCTCGACGGTGACATGGTTAAAGTTATCGCTTGGTACGATAACGAATGGGGCTATTCCCAACGTGTTGTTGACCTCGCTGAAATTATGGCCAGCAAATGGAAATAATTGATATTTAGTAGGGTGGGCATTGCCCACTTTTTTTGTTTGACTCCCTAATCCTGGATTTTCTTTCTCACGCAAAGACGCTAAGGCGCTAAGGGGGTTTTCGGTTGGCCTCCTAATCTTTGATTTTCTTTCTCACGCAAAGACGCTAAGGCGCTAAGGGGGTTTTCGGTTGGCCTCCTAATCTTTGGTTTTCTTTCTCACGCAAAGACGCTAAGGCGCTAAGGGGGTTTTCGGTTGGCCTCCTAATCTTTGGTTTTTGAGTACGCTAAGGGGTTTTTTGTTATGTCAAATCAATTATTTTATGGCGATAATTTACAAGTTTTAAGACGTTATATAAAAGATGAATCGGTGGATTTATGTTATATTGATCCTCCTTTTAATTCTAACCGTAATTATAACCAAATTTATAATAATATTGGTCAAGAAGATAAGGCACAAACCCAAGCTTTTATTGATACTTGGACTTGGGATGATTCTGCTAATCAGGGTTTGGCGGAAATTCAGGATAATTATTTAGACCATTTTTCCTCTCAAACTATTGAGTTAATTTCAGCTTTGGTTAGCATTTTAAATAAGGGTGATTTACTCGCCTATCTCGTTTCTATGACTCTTCGGTTAACGGAAATTCACCGTGTTTTAAAACCGACGGGAAGTTTTTATTTACACTGTGATTCTACTTTTTGTCATTATCTGAGAATGATTTTAGATACTATTTTCTGCTTCCAAGGTGGGGATTATAAAAATCAAATTATTTGGAAACGAACCACAGCCCACAGTGACGCTAAAAAACGTTTTGGTAAAAATACTGATACTATTCTTTTCTATACTAAAAATACTAACAAATACACTTGGAATCCCCAATATGTTCCGCTTAAAAAAGACAGGTTAACAAATTATAATTATCAAGATCAAGATGGAAGAAAATGGGCCAGTGGTGACCTTACTGCCAAAGGTTTATCCGGTGGTGGTTATGAATATGAATATAAAGGCATTAAAAATCTTTGGCGTTGTCCTTTAGAAACAATGCAAAGATTAGACCAAGAAAATCGACTTTATTTTACGAAAAAAGGCATTAGAATTAAACGTTATTTAGATGAAAATAAGGGCTATTTATTACAGGAAGTCTTTGACGATATTCCCCCTCTCTCTTCTCTTTCTAAGGAAAGATTGGGTTATCCTACTCAAAAACCTGAAGCACTTTTGCAACGTCTTATTCAAGCAAGTAGTAACGAAAATGACGTAATTTTGGATGCTTATTGTGGATGTGGAACTACCATTTCTGCTGCTCAAAAATTACACCGCAATTGGATAGGAATTGACATTACTTATCAGAGTATTAGCGCAATTTTAAAACGTTTAGATGACTCTTTTGGTAGCGAATTCCTAGATACAATTCAGTTAAACGGTATTCCTAAAGATGTTGAAAGTGCGATCGCCTTATCTCAAAAAAAAGATGATAAAACTCGCAAGGAATTTGAAAAATGGGCTGTTTTAACCTATACTAAAAACCGCGGTATTATTAATCCTAAAAAAGGTAAGGATAATGGTGTCGATGGTCTTATTTATTTCCGAGGCAATAATAATAAAAATGCTAAAATTATTATCCAAGTTAAATCTGGTCATGTTAAATCTGGTGACATCCGAGATTTACAAGGTACAATGCTTTTAGAACAAGCAGAAATGGGCATTTTTATTACTCTCAAAGAACCCACTAAAGATATGATCAAAACCGCTAAATCCGCCGGAATCTATCAAAATGAATACATGAGGGAATCCTACGATAAAATTTCTATTGTCACTATTAAAGATATTATTGAAAACCAAACCAGATTAACCCTTCCCCTTGTCCATGAAATCCTTAAATCTGCTGAAAAACAATCCCAATTTAACCCGAACCAAATGAAACTAGAAATTTAAAGTTCGTTGTTAATTCTATACCTCAGAAATCCGATTTTTTAGCAACAGTTACTAACTATAACCGAAAATACTTGTCAAAAATCGGATTTCTATTCAATTCTCAATTGTTAAAGTGTTGAAATCCCTTTTCTAAACTTAAAATAATCCCTGTATCAATTAATTTTACTTCCCTTTCCTCTGTTATTTTTCCAATTATCGCGGCATTTTTTCCTAAAATCTTTACTAATTCAACCGCTAAATTTTCCTCTAAACTTAATACTAATTCAAAATCTTCCCCCCCATATAAACCCCATTCTAAGGCCTTTTCTTCCCCTACTAATTCCCTAATTCCCCCATCTATCCTAATTTTTTTACTCTCAATTTCCGCTCCCACTCCACTACACCGACAAATCTGCACAATAGCATCGGCTAATCCATCACTGCTGTCCATCCCCGCAATTCGCCATGACCCCTTGATAATTTTACCTAAATGTGCTATGCAATCTAACCTCGGTTTTGGCCTTTGATGGGTTTTGATTAACCTTTCCCTAACCCTAGAATCCATATCCTGTCCCAGTTTTGGGTTTAGCAGTAGTTCTAATCCCGCTTTTGAACTACCATGTAATCCTGTCACTACCATCACATCTCCCGGTTGTGCCGAAAATCGACTAATGACTCTCTCCTCTCTTACCTGTCCTAATGCTGTAATCGCAACCGTGATTATGGGCGATCGAGTTAGATCACCCCCTAAAATTACCGTCTGATAAGCCTTTACACAATCAGACATCCCTTTATATAGGTCTTCTACCCAGCTAACCTCTAAGTCCGAGGGCAAACTTAGCCCCACTGTTACCCCGATCGCCTCTCCCCCCATGGCCGCTATGTCCGATAAGTTAACTGCGATCGCCCGCCAACCCACATCCTCGGCTTTCATCGTGCGATCGCTGAAATGTACCCCTTCGACTAAGACATCCGTCGTCACTACCAATGACTTCCCTGTCTCAACCTTTACCAGTGCTCCATCGTCTCCGATTACCTCCGAAGGGCAATATTTCTGTACTATTTTCAATAGTCCTTGTTCGCCAATATCTTTAATTTTTGCCATGCACATTACTTCCGATTTGTCAAGTTGGCTGTATAAACTGTAATATTCAGTGATCTTTTCTGAAAAAAATCTTTTTGATTCAAGGGGAAAAAAGGGTAAAAAGGAGGCGAAAAGCGCTGATTTTATCAGGCAGATTAACCAATTTAATAGGGTTTCAGGGAATAAATTGCAAAAAACACAAGCTACCCCAGTTTACATATTTCACTATTTTACCCGAAAAGCGCATTCTTGCGTAAATTATTAAGAAAAGTTATCATTATTACCCCTCTCAAGTCAGGAAACCTTGACAATTTTTGTTTATTAACTTTTGTGAAGCAGTGTAAATGATAGAAATATTAAAAGAACTTTGTTTTTTACATAAGTTTTGCTTATTAAATGAGTTAATTTTTTAAACTAGGTTAGCTATTTTGATAATTTGATCGAGATAATTAGCAAAATAATTGATTTTTATATACTCTTTTTATCGGCCAACACTTTACTGATTTTGGCTAGTAGTTATTATTAATAACAAGGGAAATGCGAGACAAAAATAAATTAGGAAAAACTTTTTAGACAAATATTTAACTCAGGTTACAAGCTAAAATGAAGAGAATTGTTACCAGATTCCTTGTGTATCAATTATTATTTTAGATTCTAAAAGTTCTTGATTAAGATTAATAAAATCATTGTGTCCTACTAAAAGAACAACCAGATTAGCTTTACAAAAAGCTAATTCCAAATCTAATAATTCAAGATTTTCTAAATTATTAAGATTATTTGGTAAACATTTTATATGTGGTTCTACAGCTATAATTTTTCCTATTTTTTCTAAGGCTAATTGTTGGACAATTTTTAGGGCAGGACTTTCTCTAAGATCGTCAATATTTGCTTTATAAGAAAGACCTAAACAAGCAATGACAGGCTCGTTAATTTTAGTGGCCGCATTTTTAATTTGATTAATGACATAATCGGTTTTATTAATATTTACTTCCCTTGCTGTTTTAATTAATTTTGCTAAATTGGGGGACGAATTAACAATAAACCAAGGATCAATAGCAATACAATGTCCTCCTACTCCAGGACCTGGTTTGAGAATATTAACCCGGGGATGTAGATTAGCTAATTTAATTACTTCCCAAACATTAATATCTAAATGATCACAAATCATTGACATTTCATTAGCAAAAGCAATATTAATATCTCTGAAAGAATTTTCAGTTAACTTTACTATCTCGGCCGTTTTTGAATTGGTTGAAATAACTTTTCCTTGGACAAATTTTTCGTAAAATAAAGCCGCTTTTTTCGTGGAATCTTCATCAATTCCACCGACAACTCGATCATTTTCTATCAATTCTTTTAAAATGTTACCAGGCAATACTCTTTCGGGACAATGAGCAAGATAAATCGGTGTAATTTCAGTAATTATTTCTTTGATAAAATAATTAATTTTCTCGGTTGTTCCCACCGGAATCGTTGATTCTAAAATGATGAGATTACCCTGTTTTAAATAGGGTGTAATTGTTTTTACAGCAGTTTCTACAAAAGAAATATCAGGTTGGTTATTATCTCTCAAGGGAGTGGGAACAGCTATGATAAAAATATCGGCTAATTCAGGTTTTAAACTAGCTTTTAACTTACCCTTAATCACCACGTTGTTAACTAATTTATCTAACTCAGGTTCGCAAATATGTATGTTTCCTTGATTGATAGTCTCGATAATAGTTGGATTAATATCAACTCCAACAACTTCAAAACCTTGATTAGCTAACAGGGCTGCGGTTGGTAAACCAATATACCCCAAACCTATAACACAGATTTTATTCATAAAATTTATCACTCAAAATTAATGGTAGTTGTTATATAATACCTTTAAGATATTTGATTATACAGAAAATGAAAAATTTAATTTTATTAGCTTGGGAATTTCCTCCCCTGATTACGGGGGGAGTTTATCGTCCTTTATCTTTAGTAAAATATGCTGCTGAAAGGGAGCAATTCGAAATATTTGTGATTACGGGTTCTCAACCTAATAATCCTAATGATGCTGGTAAATATTTATTAAAACAAATACCGGAGAATATTCAAATTATACCCATTGAGTCAGATAAATCTCAAAAGAATCTCATTGGTAAAATAGGGGAGAAGTTATTTTTATTAAAAGAATTATGTAAGTTATTATTTTATTGCAAGAATTCATTATTAGCTTTTCATACTATTTTTAAAAAAGCACCAAAATTGAACGGAGGATTAGGTAATGTTATTAAGACGTTTTTAGTGGTTAAAAAATCTTTTAGAGATAATCCACCAGATTTAGTGATGGCCTCTGGACCTCCTTTTCATAATTTTGTTACTGCTTATTTAATTGCTCGCTATTATCAAGCAAAACTTATTTTAGAATACCGAGATGAATGGACTGAATGTCCCTTTGATTTTGTAAATATTGGCTCTTGCGATCGCCCATGGGAAGTTGAATGTTTAAAGGAATCTGATTTAGTTATTTTTACCACTAAGTCCATGATGAAGCATCAATTAAAGGTGTTTTCTGATCTTGATCCTCATAAATGTTGTGTCATCCGTAATGGATGGGACCATGAAGATTATGAAAAAGCAAATCAAATCGAAAAAACTAATATTTTTCTTAATGATCGGTTTAATGATAAGTTAATAATTGCTTTTATTGGGCATTTATTTTCCCATAATTTACCTGAACCTTTTTTGAAAACATTAGAAAAATTGTTTCAAAATAACCCGGACTTTAAAGAAAAATTAAAACTATTTTTTATTGGTAATAAATCCCCAAAAGCTCTTCAACAAATAGCATCCTTTACCGATAATCAAATTATCGAAAATATTACTCAGATACCGAAACCAGAAGCGATGAAGTTAATGCAAGAGAGTTCAGCTTTATTACTTTTTAATAGTCACGATTTAGGAAGATATATTCCAGGAAAACTATATGACTATTTAGCCGCCAAAACCCCGATCATTGTTCATGGACAAGGAGGAGAAATTGAGAGCATTGTCACAGAATTAAACGCCGGATTTATCATACCATGGGGTGATTCAGAAGCTTTAGCTAATGCTTTCAAGAAAATTCAAGAAGGTTGGCAACCAACCGAAGAAGATTTAGCTAAAAGAGACGTTTGGTTAAATGAACATACAAGAAAAAATTTGGCATTAAAAACATTAGAAATAATTGAATCAATTTAGGAGTTAAAAATTAAATCTGATATATGGGTTTAGGAAATCTTTTTTCTTGATCTAAAGTTGAAATATCAGATTTTTTACGACAGACAAGATGTATATAATCTCCTAATTTATCCTGATTTAAAGGAGATACATTCAGCCAATTAAATACTTTAATAAGTAAAACTATTTTCTTATTAAAAACAGGATGTGTGGTACAGAAATCTATACTAAACCCACTATTATTTAATAATATTTTTAGTTCTTTAATTGTATATTCTCGATTATGTCTTTCATAAAGAGAAGCATTTTTCCCATGATAGGGTGTATAAAGATTGGGATTATCTCCTTTCAACATTTTAGAAAAAGCTCTAGCGGAGTTTAGATTAGGGGTGGATAAAAATAATAAAGCATTTTTTTTCATTATGCGGTTAATTTCTAATAAAACAGACATGGGATCATAAAGTAAATGTTCGATCACTTCCAAAAAAATAACCAGCTCCACACTTTGCTCTGTAAAGGGAAGTAAATCTGTTTCTAGGTTTAAATAATGTCTGGTAAAATTAATTTTTCTAGTTTCATTTTCAATAACATCGTTTTTCTTACCTTCAAGACCATAATCAATTACATTAATGTTTTTAAAATGATATATATCATCCATAAGTGGTAAAAAAATAGCATCTCGAGAGCCAATATCAACTACTATATCTTCAGATTTAAAATCAGCTTGATATTGTTTAATAAGTTGATAACTAAACAAAAATCTTTCCTTATCTATATCTAAAACATACCATTTATCCCTTGGGATAAAAGTTTTGAGATATTCTTTTAATTCATCGGTATTGTTAATCATACAAATTAAGTTTTTTAAGTTTCTGAAAAAATTTAAAATTAACCAAAAAGTGCGTTCAAAAACAGAACGCACCCAAGACATTTTAACTGGGTTGAACTAGGTTATTTAAACCAGAAACAACCTTAGCAGAAATAATTTTGTCCTCAGTAGTTAACTGATCAAGGACATTTTTACCCTCAATTAAATAACCAAAAGCTGAGTAACGGCCATCCATAAGATTGAAACCAGGAGGAGCAATTTCGTTATCAAATTTAAAGAAGAAAAATTGGGACGAACCACCATTGGGCTCATTTTCAGGACGAGCTAAAGCTACTGTACCGTAGGAATTAAAGGGTAAAGCGATGTCCGCCAAATAATAGCCTGCATCTTCTAAAGTCATACCGTAAACAGGTTGAGCTTCATCTTTAATTAGAACTTCCAAAGGAATAGAACGATATTGCTTGGTTTTGGGGTCAATGAAACCTTCCTCTGGACCGACGGGATTACCAGCTTGAACTATATAATTATCTTCAGCACGATCAATGGGAAGACCGTTATAAAAGCCACGTTGTACCAGGTCCACAAAATTACCACCATTAACAGGAGCGCTATAACCGTCAACTGCAATGGTTAAATTGCCCTTAGTGGTTTCAAGTTCCACGGTGGCTCTGCCTAAAAGTTGAGGTAAGTTTGCATATTCGGCTGGTACTTCAAATGGAAAACCAGTTACCATCAACTCCTCAAATTCGCCGACTTGGTCGAGTATTTCCTTCCTAACCTGCCAAGTTTGCTCTTTATCTTTATTTTCCACTGCTTCTTTAAGGCTGACAATTTCCTGACTCATTTGCTCGAGTAAATTTTTCCCTTTCTCTTGACGGTCATCAGGTACAGTTGCCAATAATTTGTCTTGGCTAATATTTAGGATTCTCGCTGCTGTTTTGACATCTTGGGCGATCGGTCCCCAACGTTTACTACGCAAATAATTCCCAATGTCTTCTAAATTTGCTTGTAATTTTCTGACGGTATCATTTTTAATGGGTAAAGCAGATCTTAAAATAGCGTTAGGATCAGTAACAGCATCACCTTGTGCTAAACCAGCACTTAATCCCACTGACAAGCTTAATAATAAGACTCCCACTAAGCTTGTTTTTAATAAATTTCTCCACCAATTGCCTTTCATTTTTACGTTAAACTCCTTAATAATTATGCCACTGACAAGATATTACAACAATTAGGGAAAGGGGGAAGGGAAAGTAAGAAGTAATAAGTAATAAGTAGGGTTTGCTGAATAAATGGCTGGTGAGGGCGAGTTGATAGTTGATAGTTGATAGTTGATAGTTTGACCGGGTCTTTTGACGAGCAAAAATCTTGATTAATCCCAGTAAATGTAAGGTTTTTTACTATTATTTGTTGAATTCCTTGCACTTAAATCAAGTCCCACCAACTTGAAAGTATTGATATACATGGCTTTGTGCTTTTTTCAGTAAACCCTAAGTAAGAAGTTAAGAAGTAATAAGTGGGAAGTGGAAAGTAAGAAGTAATAAGTAATAAGTGGGAAGTGGGAAGTGGAAAGTAAGAAGTAAGAAGTAAGAAGTAATAAGTGGGAAGTGGAAAGTAAGAAGTAATAAGTAAGAAGTAATAAGTGGGAAGTGGGAAGTGGAAAGTAAGAAGTAATAAGTAATAAGTGGGAAGTAATAGACATCTTTCGAAACTGAGAATAAAATCAATTTTCCTCTCATAAGCGTCATTTCAGTTATCAGTTATCAGTTAACAAATTTTAAATCGGTGAGTTAATAGTTATTCTTAATTACCTAAAAACCTATTACCTATTACCTATTACCTATTACCTATTACCTGACTTGGTACAAGAAGTCTAATAAGTAAGAAGTGGGGAATATACCAGATTTTTCGTGGGAGATTGTAATTTGGCCGACTTTTACTGATGATTGTTAGTTAGTTTGTGACATAATATTCCCTAGTGTCTTTTTTTGAGGTAGTTAAATCCTTGTCTAATAAAGGTTTTAAGCTAATTTTGTCTCATCGGCAAAATTTAGACAAGAATAAAACTTGATTAACTACCTGAATTAATCCCTAAACCTATTTAATTTTGACAGTTCTAATTAAATTAGAATTGATCTAGCAAACTATTAACTATGATTTCTAGTAATGATTTTCGTCCAGGTGTCACCATAGAATTAGATGGATCTGTTTGGAAAGTAGTGGAGTTTCTCCATGTTAAACCAGGTAAAGGTGCTGCTTTTGTCCGTACTAAACTCAAAAATGCCCAAACAGGAAATGTCGTCGAAAAAACTTTTCGTGCTGGTGAAACCGTTCCTCAAGCAACTTTAGAAAAACGCACTATGCAACATACCTATAAAGAAGGTGAGCAATTAGTGTTTATGGACATGGAAACCTATGAGGAAACCAACCTTAATCCTAGTCAAATTGGTGACAAGGTTAAATATATTAAAGAAGGAATGGAAGTTAATGTCCTTTTTTGGGATAAAGTTATCCTAGAAGTGGAATTGCCTACCTCCGTGGTTTTAGAAGTAATTGAAACTGACCCCGGAGTCAAAGGAGATACAGCCACCGGTGGTAGTAAACCAGCCATTGTCGAAACCGGAGCTCAAATTATGGTCCCCCTCTTTATTTCCATTGGGGAAAAAGTTAAAATTGATACTCGTAACGATACCTACCTCGGTCGCGAATAGCAATTTTTTTGTTAAAAACACTTCAGTTGTCATAAAATTATTTTGGCAACTGAATCATTGATATTTGATAATTGAGGCTATTCTGTGTCTATAAATTTAAAAGAATTAAACGAACTTTTGCAAACTATTTCTCAAACTGATTTAACTGAGTTAAGTCTCAAAACTGATCAGTTTGAATTGACCGTTAAAAAAGGTGGCCAACTACTTACCAGTACCACTCCCCTTTTACTTCCCCCCTCCCCCACTCCTCCTGCTTCTACTCCTGTCGAGTCGATCGCGACACCGAGTATGGAACCATCTCCCCCCCCACCTTTAGAAAAAAAAGGTAAGGAAATTACTTCCCCCATGGTGGGTACTTTTTATCGCTCTCCAGCCCCTGATGAAGCTCCTTTTGTTCAAGTTGGCGATCGCCTTAGCATTGGTCAAACTGTCTGCATCATCGAAGCGATGAAATTAATGAACGAAATTGAATCAGAAATAGCCGGAGAAGTGCTAGAAATAATGCTAGAAAATGGACAATCAGTGGAATATGGGCAAACCATTATGTGGATCAATCCTGCTTAATGACTAGATTACGATTAAGAGATCAAATAGTCACACTAACCCTTGAAACGACATTATTAAACCAATGCAACAGTTAAATAAATCTGTACCCCCAGAGGTAATACAACAGATAGCAGACTATTTTAGGATACTTAGTGAACCTATGCGTTTGCGAATTTTAAATTTATTGCGAGATGGAGAAAAATGTGTACAAGAGTTAGTGGAAGAAACTGACACCTCTCAAGCCAACGTTTCCAAACATCTAAAAGTAATGTTACAAGCAGGAATATTAAGTCGTCGTACTGAAGGAACCTCAGCCTATTATGCTTTAGAAGAACCTCTTATTTTCGACTTATGCAATCTCGTCTGTAATCGTCTAGCCATTCGCATTGAAGAAAAGGCTAAACAATTTCGGGATTTTAGCCAAAAATAATCAACCAAGCTCCTAGTTTGCGAAATTAATCATGTTAGCCTCAAAATATTGACGGGTGAGGGGTTGTTCTAACATAACTCCTTCTCCTCCCAAAACTTCCAAAGTTTTTCCCTCAATTTCTAACCAGACTTTGGCTTTCGGATTCAAACTGCTGGCGGTGTAAATAACTTGGCCTAAACGACCAATCATAGAAGCACTACCTCCTCCCGTGGTAAATTGTTTGGATAAGTTCACAAAAACCTCATTACCTCGAATTTTCACCTCAATCAATTTTGTACCTTGGGGAATAGCACTGGTATAATCTTGGTTTTTTACGCCAGCTAATAAACGTTGTAACATGGCCGTTAAATTAGTTTCCGGTTGAAGGGATTTTTCCATGGTTACCGGTATGGGCAAAAATTCTAAACTTTTAGCCGTGGTTTTAAGCCAATAAATTTCCGCTACTTTTTCCTCGGAATGGGGACTATTTTCTGAACCAGGTACCAATATCGTAGGAATTGACGGTTTATTGGAAGCTGTAATCGTGTGAACAGCCCACCAAGTTGAACCCATAACCACAACCAAGACACCCACTGAAATTCCCGCTAAAAAATTAATATTTTTGAGAAAGCTAAATTGTGGGAACGAATTTAGCTTTTTTTGGCTATTAGGTTGTTCTTGATTGATTTCGAGTTTTTCTTGTTCCATTTTATCCTCCTAATCTTCGTTATTTATTCGTATAAAAGCAGTTAAATTAATTTTTTGATCAATAATATTTAATTGTAATAGTCTCAGGATGACACCCTTTTTTTCTGTATTACGTAAGTCAAAAGATTTAGTTAAACTTTCTGAGATACGATTAAGTAATTGAGTTGACAAAGGTTTATCATTAATAGTTCCTGTTATTTCAGTTAACTCGATGGTGTAACCTTCTCTAAGTTTTAATTGGGTTTCCAAATTAATTTTTAAAATGCGCGACGAAGAACTATGCAATTCTGCCGCCAAAATTAGACGATTATCATCTTTAAATTTTATTTGGGGATTAAACAATTCATATTTTAACCCTGAATTCCTACCTTTAGATAAATTAGCAATCATTTTATTTAACCACTTTAACACGGTTTCTGATTGTAAAGATTGATTAAGTTCACTTTCCGTAACAGTTAAATTTACACCTCCCTGTAATGGTTGATTTAAAGATTGTGGCCAATTTTGATTTTTTCCTGATCTAATATTTGCTAAGTTTAAATTAAGGGAATCGGTTTCCAATTCTAGGGTATCAAGGGTAAGATAATCAGTAAGTTGTAATCCACGACTAGCAATTCTCAGTTTATCAATTTTTCCCTCTAATAATTGATGACTGGGGGTGTTATCAATTCTTACCACCAATGTATCAGCATTTTTAACTCTTTTACGCAAATTATTTTCAATGACCGAATCAACAAATAGACCACTGGTAACAAAAATTGACAGGAAACTAGACAGAAGAATGGTCAGAAATTGCATATAAATTAAGTTTGTTTTTCAAGTTCAGGTAATGCTAATAATATTCCCACAGTAAACCAATAATAAACCGAAATTGGATCGACGGCCAAGGGATAATAATAGGTATTGTAACTAATAAACAAAACAAACACCCAGAGACAAAGAGCAAAATAACGCAAAGATTGATTTTGCAGAGATTTATATATCTTAAAAGTAGTCACCGTAATCACAGTAACTAAAGCTAAAAAAGCACTTGTACCGATAATTCCTACTTCATATAATAATCGAGGATAGAAAGTTTCAATTAAGACAATTTTCCCTAATCTTCTGGCGGCGCTTGTTGCTCTACCCAACCCATTTCCTAACAGTTTTAATTTGCCTTCCATAATCCATTGAAACTGATTTACGATAAAATCTTGGGGAGGCGAATATTGCCAACGGGCAATAAAATCATCGATTCTACCGGATACTATACCCAAAGAATTGACAATAACTAGGGTAATCACGAAAATTAGTCCTAATTTTAAAGGTAATAACTTCTTATTTTTTTCCGTTAATGTTAGTAAGATTAAAAAGATAACTGGGACTAAAATTAAGGCAATTCTTTGACCAGAAAATAGGGACGTTATTAATAAGAAAGACATCGCAACCCAATTAATTATGCGCCATTTTGCCACAGTTTCTGTCATATTACTAGCATAACTGAAAAAAGCACTTGCAATTAAAAACCAACCCCATTGCCAAGGAGATACAAATGTCCCTGGAAGACGAATTAAACCCAAATCTGGATTATATAACAAAGAACCACCGACAAAACATCTTGCTTGCAAAGTAGGTTGATCTAATGCTATTTTATTTAAGCCAATATTACCACTACAAACACCCCCAATTAATAACAGATATTGGATTAAAGTTAGACTACAACAAACGATAATTATCAGAGAAGTTAAACGATTAAATTGTAATAAATTTGTCTGATTTTTAATCAGAAAATAGCCACAAATAATTAGCGGAATGTAACCAACCAAGATTTTTAAGCCCATTATTCCCATCAAAAAAGGTTTTTCATAACTTTGATTGGGTTGTGTTACATTTACCAAAAATAGTGTTAATAAGGAGACTATTATCAAAGCAAAAAAAGCCCAAAAAATTTGTTTATATTTCTGATATAAACTAGGTACATATTGACCAGAAAAAATTAGAGCAATTAAAGGAGGAAAATAAAAAGCATCCTTAATAAAATGAAAAATAGCATAATCAGAATTCTTATAACTTACCATACCACCGATGGTATTAACCACATCACCAAAAGCATAAGTTATTGTGCCCCCAAAAGGTAAATATAAGAGGAAAAACCAGAGAGAATATTTGGGATATTTATAAGAAAAGGCCATCACCACAATTAAAATTATGGCTAACAAGGCAGTTTTTACACTACTAAAAAAGAGAATAAAAGACCCCAAACCGATCGCCACAAAAACCGTTATTATTGTAAATAAAAAATTGTTATGATTATTTTCTTCCATTTTATTAACCAATTTAGGTTGGTTGTTGTGTGTAGGAGTGAAGGTCGTTCACTCCTACCAAAACTAAAACTGCAACAACGAAATTAAAATTAATTGCCAATTATCAAATGTTTAAGAGTAGAAACCACCTCAGAAATAGCAATATCTTGAGACTCTTTATTTGCTCGTTTGACTAGCTCAACTTTGCCATCTTTTAGGGATCTTCCTGTGACAATTCTAAAGGGAATACCCACCAAATCAGCATCTTTAAATTTAACACCTGCTCTTTCATTTCTGTCATCTAAAAGAGTTTCTATACCAGCTTTATTTAAGTCTTGATATAATTGTTCAGCTACTTTTACTTGCTCAGAATCCGAGGTATTCGGTATAATTACCATAGCATGATAGGGAGCGATCGCCACCGGCCAAATGATACCATCCTTATCATAGGATTGCTCCACCGCCGATTGAGCAAGTCTTGACACACCAATTCCATAACAACCCATCACAAACGGCAATTCCTCACCTTGTTCATTAATAAAAGTTGCACCCATGGCCTGTGAATATTTAGTCCCTAATTGAAAAATATGGCCAACCTCAATTCCCCGCGCACTTTGTAAAAGTTGACTTGAATCATGGAGCGAACGATCTCCTGCTGCCGCTTTTCTCACATCAACAACCGTCGGTAAAGTAAAATCAGTACCCCAATTTGCGCCAACAACATGGAAACCTGACTGATTCGCCCCCGTGACAAAATTGGTTAAATCCTTAACTGTCGCATCCGCCAGACGTAAAAATCTAGGGTAGTAACCCCCCTTATCAAGGGGAGTTAGGGGGGATTGTTCTTTATTTTGAGAAATCAGGTCATCACTCAAATTTGGGGCAATATAACCGCAATTTAAAGGTGAATTAGCCCATTTTTGGATAGCAATACCATCGGGAACTTTGAGGCTTAAAACAGTATTAGCTTGATAAGTTGGAGCTAATTTTACCAACTCATTTTGCAGCTTAACCTCATTAACATCTTGATCACCGCGAATATTAACTAAAACTAACACAGTTAAACCATTGTCATAAATCGCCTCATAAAGGACATTTTTAACAATAATAGTAGGAGAACAACCTAAAAACTTAGCCAATTTTTCAATAGTATCGGAATGAGGAGTTGCTCGTTTTTCGTAGGTAATAAAAGGAGAAACTTCCGCATTTATGGGCAAAGAAACCGCCTTTTCCAGATTAGCAGCATAAATACCATCATCAGTATATAAAACCTCATCCTCGCCGGCCTCAGCAAGTACCATAAATTCCTGAGAACCCGAACCACCGATCGCACCCGAATCTGCTTCCACAGGGCGAAAAGCCAGACCACAACGAGTTAAAATATTACGATAAGCCTGATCCATGTCCTGATAAGTTTTTTTCAAACTTTCCTCATCAGTATGAAACGAGTAACCATCCTTCATAATAAACTCCCGACCACGCATTAAACCGAAACGGGGTCTAATTTCATCACGAAACTTAGTTTGAATTTGGTACAAATGGACAGGTAACTGACGATAAGACTGAATCATCTCCTTGGCCACCGTTGTGATTACCTCCTCATGGGTTGGACCAAGGCCTAACTCCCGTTGTTGTCGGTCAACCAGACTAAACATGATTCCCTCAGCCTTCGTATAAGTATCCCACCTACCCGACTCCTTCCACAACTCCGAAGGTTGTAACTGGGGTAAAAGACACTCCTGAGCACCCGTTGCATTCATTTCCTCGCGAACAATTTGAGAAACCTTTTGCAAAACGCGCCACATAAGGGGAAGATAACTGTAAATACCACTCCCAATGCGACGAATAAAACCTGCCCTCACCAACAACTTGTGACTAGGAATTTCCGCTTCCGCAGGTTCTTCCCTCAACGTAACAAACAACATCTGAGATAATCTCATCATCAAAACTCCCAAAAATTAGACAAACCTAAATTATCTCATTTATGACAATGGAAAAATTTATATTAAAAATCATTTTCAGTTAAACCAGTATCCTTAAGAATACCGTTTAAAGTTCCTCTGGGTAAATCTTGATTACCATGTACAGGAATAACAACAATAATAGGTAAATGATTTTTAGTATAAATATGGTGACTTCCCTTAACCCGACTTAACTGCCAACCAAACTTTTCCAAAATTTTACAAAGCTTTTTTCCTGAAATTGACTTCATATAGAAATTTCTACCAATTGCTGTTTTTCGTTGAGAGACTCCCTTTCGGCTGCCACTTCCAACCAACCTTCCACTGCTTCTTGTACCATTTCCATCAAATGTTCATAACTTTTTCCCCAAGTATGACAACCGGGTAAAGCTGGAACATTAGCACACCAAACATCATCTTCTTGCCAAACAATTACCTTAATTTTCATTTGCAACTCCTGAGCGTGATCAAAAATCTTAAGACTATGATACCAACCAACAACCCCCTTTGCGCCTTTGCGACTTTGCGTGAGATAATCAAAACCAGAAACGAAGAGATTTTAGTAGATAATAAACAAAAAAGAACCAAGGTAAACAGGAATGAACGACCAAAACTTAATTGAAAAAATGCAGCAAACTAAATTTTATACCCATAAAGTAGAGGATAAAATTGACATAGTGCAAACCCATGTTTCCATCGTATTTTTAACAGGAGAATATGCTTACAAAGTAAAAAAATCAGTAAATTTTGGCTTCTTAGATTTTTCAACTTTAGAAAAAAGAAAGCATTTTTGTGAACAAGAATTAGCCATGAATAAGGAAATTGCTCCTGACATTTATTTAGAGGTAATTCCCCTGAGTAAAAATGGCGCTGAATACCAAATCGGCGATCATGGCGAAGTCATCGAATATGCCGTAAAAATGCGCCAATTTCCCCAAGAATGCCTATTAAGTGAAATGTATTCTCAGGGTAAACTAACAGAAAATAACCTCAAAGAATTAGGCAAAATTGTCGCTGATTTTCATGCGCAAACTAACACCAATGACTATATTTTAAGTTTTGGCAAAGTAGAACAACTTAGGCAGTCCATCGACGAAAATTATCAGCAAACTATCAAGTATATTGGGATAGCTCAAACCCCAGAACAATACGACGAAACTAAGCATTTTACTGATACTTTTTTTAGCACAAAAGAAAATATTTGTCAAGAGAGAATTAATCAGCAAAAAATCAGGGAATGTCACGGAGATTTACATTTTAAAAATATCTGTTATTGGCAAAATAAAATCCAATTATTCGACCGCATTGAGTTTAATGAACCTTTCCGCTTTGTGGATGTAATGTATGATGTGGCCTTTGCTGTGATGGATTTGGAAGCTCGCGGAAGTAAGGATTTGGCTAACGTTTTTCTTAATAGTTATTTAGAGGTAACTGGAGATTGGGAAGGCCTGCAAATGTTACCTTTATATTTAAGTCGCCAAGCTTATGTTAGGGCAAAAGTGACTTCTTTTCTCTTAGATGATCCGGCAATTCCTGCTAATATTAAAGAAGAGGCCAAACAGACTGCCAAAAACTATTATCATCAAGCTTGGGAATATACTAAAAACAAGCAAGGTAAACTCATTATTATGTCAGGTTTATCAGGTTCGGGTAAATCAACTGTAGGACAAAAATTGGCAAAAGAAATAGGAGCAATTCAGATTAAATCTGATGCAGTGAGAAAACATTTGGCAGGAATTCCTGTTACTCAAAAAGGTAGTCAGGAAATTTACACTTCAGAAATGAGCGAAAAAACCTACAATCGCTTATTAGAATTAGGTGTCATGTTGGCGAAAATTGGTTTTCCCGTAATTTTGGATGCCAAATATGATTGGGTAAGCCTACGCAACCAAGTTCAACAAGCCGCTGAATTAAACCAAATACCCTTCGAGATTATCTATTGTACTGCACCTTTGGACGTTCTGGCCGATCGCCTTTCCTCCCGTCAAAACGACATCTCCGACGCCACCCCAGACCTGCTGGCAAATCAACAAGCAATTTTTGAAGATTTCAGCGAGTCTGAACAGCCATATTTAACCGTGGTTGAAACCTGCAATTAATATTTCTTTTCGCCAAGACTTGACAAAAGCGCAAAAATATGCTTAAGTAGGGCGATCGAAGCCTAAAAAATCCGATTTCTGAGAGAAATCGGATTTTTGAACATGATCTTATTTTGGCGGTGTGATATTCTTAAAATTAGATGACTGAAAAAAGTAGGTTTAAATCCTACTGATCAACAAAATATAAGGAGACTATACCATGACTACCTTTACCGAAAATGACATTGCACAAATTAACCAGAAACTCGACCGTTTAACTGGTACAGTTTCTCAGGTCTTAATTAATCAAGAAAGCTTGAAAAATGATGTCACTGATTTAAAAATTGGTCAGGCAAAATTAGAAGCCAAGTTAGAAGGTAAAATAGATACTATAAATGCTCGTTTTGATGCTTATAAACCTGCTCTTGATAAGATACCAGATTTAGCGGAAAAAGTGGGCGAATTAAAAAATTGGCGATTAAATAGTAGGGTGTGTTAGACGGGCACCATCTTAGCATCCCATTTTACTCTAACAAACCGTCTAACGCACCATCTCCCAGCCACGATTAAATAGTAGGGTGTGTTAGACGGCCACCATCTTAGCATCCCATTTTACTCTAACAATCCGTCTAACGCACCATGTTGTCCTTCTCTAAAATATGTTAAGTTTGGTAACTTTTACTTGACAAAAACTCAATAATGTGCTAATCAAAGGCATAAAGTTTCAGTCTTATTGCGACTATTCTCATAACTTATTTGAGAAGAATCCCGCAGTACCAAGCACTTTAGAACTTCAACTCTCAATAACTTACACTTATTGAGAATAAATGCGCATGGTAGGTGTAAGGATATTGTAGCACGGCGGGACCCACTTTGTCAAGGATTTTCCCAAAAAAAGTTGGGGCGATCGCTTTGTTTTTAAAAACCTGGTTTCATTGAGAAACCAGGTTTTTTGAACAGTTTAAACGTAACTAAAATAGGAGGCCGTTAAATCTAAACTACTGGTAACATTAGGTAAGGTAGCAATTAAGTCGTCATTATTACCTAAAAGCTTATTACCGTCAGTATCGTAATAGATAACAGCACCACCGGGGATATAAAAACTGAAGTAATTGGCGGCCGAACCTGCAAGTTGAATTTTATCTTGGGTGGGATCAAAATCAGGAAGAATGGCCGAATCCGTAGCCAAATTACCTTGATAATAGAGGGTATTAGCTTTACCAAGGACGAATAAGTCATTACCAGCACCACCGGTTAAGGTATCAACGGTGTTTTTACCAAATTCATCACCGACACCGATAAGGGTATCATTACCACTACCACCAGTGAGATTATCATTACCACTACCACCGGTAAGGGAGTCATTTTTTGTACCACCGGTAACAGTATCATTTCCTGCTCCTCCGTCGAGGGTGACATTACCTAAACTAAATTTACTAGCAATAAGTTTATTATTACCTGCTCCTCCAGTCAGGGAAAATTGTTCGATACCATTCAAAGTATCTGTACCATTACCAGTAAGTTTGGTATTAGTGAGGGTAAAGTTAACGTTTCCTGACTCGATAACTGTATCAATACCTTTACCACCAACCAGACTGTCATCACCAACACCACCGATGAGGGTATCATTTTTTTTACCACCGGTAATAGTATCATTTCCCTTACCTCCGTCGAGGGTGACACCAGTTTTGGAATAGACAGAAGCATTCAGAGTATTATTTCCGTCACCACCAGAGAGGGTAATCTTTTCGATGTTGAGGAACGTATCTGTACCATTACCAGTGAGGGTGGTATTAGTGAGGGTAAAATTAACGTTTCCTGACTCGATAAGTGTATCAACACCTGTACCACCGTCAAGGGAGTCATCACCCAAACCACCTGTAAGGATGTCATTGCCAACACCACCGATGAGGGTATCATTTCCTTTACCACCGTTGAGGATATCATTACCACTACCACCATTAAGCAGATTATTACCACGATTACCAGTAATATTATTATTAGAGGTGTTACCTGTGGCTGTCAAATTGGCTTTTCCTGTGAGTTGTAAATTTTCCACATTGGCCTGCATGGTCAAGGAAAAGTTAGCTTGAATGGTATCAGTAATGGTAGCAGTTGCCATATCTGGACCTGTAAGAGTAGCATTATCAAAGCTGGTAATTTTCAAACTAAAACTTTCATCAGCTTCAGAAATATTATCATCAATCAAAGGAACACTAATAATTTTGCTAGTTTCCCCGGGTTGGAAAGTAATTGTACCCGAAGTCGTTTGATAATCTTCCCCTGCTTTGGCTGTACCATCTTGGGTTTCGTAGGTAACTGTGATAACTTTATCACTAGCTTGGGAAAGATTAACTTCAAATTCACTGACAGTATCAATTCCTTCCACGGAGGGGATTTCTTCTGTGGAAGCAAGTGTCAGCAAGGGATCAAAACTGAATTCTTGGGCATAAACACCAGTACCACTACCATCTTGATAATCTGATCTCCAGGTTACCAGAATATTACCATCACTTAAAGCGGCGATCGCTGGTTCATATTGGTTATTGTCAGTATAGGTATTAACCAGGAATTCCTTACCTACCTTAGCACTATTCTTATCATACCTTTGAGCATAAACATTAGTCTCACTACCATCTTGATAATAAGATGACCATGTTACCAGAAAACCACCGTCACTTAAAGCGGCGATCGCTGGTTCATATTGGTTATTGTCAGTATAGGTATTAACCAGGAATTCCTTACCTACCTTAGCACTATTCTTATCATACCTT
>JAABRE010000063.1 GCA_011391125.1 Synechococcales cyanobacterium S06 | reverse complement strand
ATAGTTGATAGTTTGACCGCGTCTTTTGACGAGCAAAAATCTTGATTAATCCCCGTAAATGTAAGGTTTTTTACTATTATTTGTTGAAATCCTTGCACTTAATTCAAGTCCCACCAACTTGAAAGTCTTGATCTACATAGCTTTGTGCTTTTTTCCGTAAACCCTAATTAAGAATAACTATTAACTCACCGGCTTAAAATTTGTTAACTGATAACTGATAACTGATAACTGATAACTGAAATGACGCTTTCTGTAGGAAAATTGATTTTATTCCTAGTTTCGCAAGATGTCTAATGTTAGAGGTCATTGCTGATGGCTAAAAAACTATTAACTATCAATTATCAATTATTACTCGTGTTTTCTTGACCATAAGCCTGCCAAGCCAAATCCGCTAAACCATTGACAATGGCCACAGCTACTGAAGCACTACCTTTTCTAGCTTTGATGCAAATATAAGGAATTTCAGCTTCTTTGAGTTTTTGTTTGGCGCTTGTAACATCAATAAAACTGGAAGGGGTTGCGATAACTAAAGCGGGTTTAATTTTTTCTAGGGTAACTAATTCTACCAAAGCATGAAGGGCAGTTTGATCGCTACCGATGACAAAAATTGATTCAGGATAACGTTTGGCTAAAGTTTGCATTCCCCAAGCTGCTTGGGTTTTACTTTTTTGGGGCCGAGTAATAGTTTCGGTACTACAATAAACGGGATTGGCAAAGGTATTTTGCAAGTTATAGACAATGCCAACTTGGACCATGGGTACATCCACGATAATTGTTGTTCGTGTTGCCAAAGCTGCTGCTCCTGCTTGTAAAGCTCGTTCAGAAAAGCTTAATAAGTTTTTATACTCAAAATCGGCGGTTTCAAAAATAACGCGACGGAGTATCTCATATTTAGCGGGACTAAAGTCATGGGGACCAATTTCACTATCAATAATGGCAAAGCTATGAAGATCTGTAAGATGAAATTCCATTTTTATTTATTAATTATTAATTGAAAATGAATAACTAACAATTAAAAACTAACAATTATTAATTGTTAATTATTAATTGTTAATTGTTTAAGTTTCTGAGGGACTAGATTGATTAAAGAAAGGGGACAAATAAGCTACTAAAGCACCTAACATAAATCCCATGACATTACGGAATAAAGGCAACCATTCCGAAGTTCGAGTCACCACTGGTCCAATACCAAAGGCTAGGAATAAAATGCCCCATAAAGGTGCCATAATTAAGGCCCATTGCCAAGCAAAAACTTGGCCTTCTTTACGGGGAATGGCAGCAAAACCGAATATTACTCCTCCTACAGTTGAGGTAATTAAAGTTAGTATCCATTGCTCTTGGGGTAAGCCTGGAACTACGCTACAACCGTTTTGAAGTAAGCAAAATTTAACTGTATTTAAGGCTTCAACAATGGCATTATTTTCGCCATTTTCCCGCACAAAATACATATTACCAAAGCGGGTTTGTAACTCAATCCAAAAGGTGCGCGATAACAATTCATAAACGTCATCACCGATGCTAAAAGCAAGGATATTGCCACCTTTGCCGTCGGCTACTAATAAAATACTTTTATCATCTAAACCCCAATACTTGATCACCGCGCGGCCAGGAGTTTTGTCAAATTGGGTTAAAACTCGTAATTTCCAACCGGTTTCAGCTTCAAAGGTCTTAATATCCTCAATTAATGACGCTTCTTGGGTTTCGGGCAAGTAGTTAGCTAGGTCAACTACGGGAGTTTGATAATCGGGCAGAAATTCGGGATTATTGACTGCCAAGGCATTCTGGGTATTAACAGACAGGCCAATTAAACAGGTGGTAAAGATGATTAAAATTAGTTGCTGCAACCGTTTGAGCATAATTATTTTTAGTAAAAATTGCAAGGTGAAAAGTTAGATTGTTAAAAAAATTATTTTCTTAACAAATTGTTACATTATTTTAAGCTTTTTTCAGTTTATTTTAGTTATTCATAAAAGTCAATTTCTGAGTCATCAAAAGTGGATGCTGGTTTTGATTGAAAAAAGGTGCGGCAAGCTGTGGTAACACCGGCTAAAATACTACGAGTGCCAACTTGCACCTTGAAAACCTGTTCTTGGGTTGTGCCAAGAGTTTCCTCAACTTGTTGCACTATTTGAGCAGCACTTTTGACTCCTCCTTTAAAATCTTCGCCTAATTCCCCAATTTCGCCGCCGGTTAAACGTAACGCTTCTAAGGTGGCTGGAAGTTCCCTTGTTAGTATGTCGAGCAGTTTTTCAGCACTGCGTGCCACTCTCGCTAATTCTAATAAAGTGGGTAAAGCGGCAAAAAGTACCGCCATCAGACTTATTGCTAATAATGAGAGGGATATTCCTAAGTAAAATAAAGGATTAGTTACGTTCACTATTTTCTACGACTATGGATTGACTTTTTTTCTCTAGGTTAAGTTTTTGGGTTTCCTGTTGACTGGCTACTACACCACTGGCGATCGCCACTTGTAAGCGAGTCAAGGTTTGGTCCCAGTTTTTCAAAGCTGAAGTTGACAATTTGCCCGCTTGTAATTGTAAACTACTAGAGAGGTCTTCCGCTAATTCCGGTAGGGCATCGGCGGATTTTTTGACAATTTTTCTGGTTTCTGTTCCCGCACGAGGGGCGATCAATAAACCAACAAGAGTACCGATGGCACTACCGATGAGTATTCCTCCGAAGAGGGCATCTTTTCGCTTATTTTTAGACATTTTGCCTCCTGATGATGGCGAATTGTTTTCGTCGAAACTTGTTTATTAACCTAACAAGAATTAAGATTTTTCGCACTGTCTGTATTTGGTGATCAATTTTGTCATAATTAGCTCGAAAATTGCGGGTTTTTATAGTTCCTAGGTGGAAAATTTCGCCGGTGAGAGGTAAAATTATTTCAATGTTTGCGGTTAAAATGTTTAAATCTTTGGTCAAGATCTTTAATTTTTGTCGGCATTTAGTTAAACGCCAAACTAAATAAAAATTAAGGGAACTAATAACCAAATTAATAATTACTACAAAAATCAGCATATAAATAATAAGATAATAGTATCAAAAAATATAGAAAAATATGACTTATCTATATTTTTTGTTTATAAGGACAAATCCTTATTGGCGGTACTACGCAACCACTATGGGATGAGACCATAAAGCCATTTCCCACTACTTTTCTACCAATATTTAGACTACCATTTAAGTCCGCATTAATGAGTTTTCCTTGACTGGTTTTAAATAACCCTCTTTTAATTCTTTTTCCTAAATATTGTTCGTGTTTTTTTAGGGTTTCTAAATCTATTGCTGAACACTTAGAGGTGTAAGATTCTTCGGTTTCTCTAACTTCTATTCCGGCTAATAATCCTTTATATTTTAACTGTTCTATCAGTTTTTTATGGGGAATATTAACAAATTTTTGGTTATTAATTTTACCAAGATTAATTGAATCTTTAAAATTTTGATTCCAGCCAATAATTAATGTACCAATTTGGTTTCTAACAAGTTCGGCTATAATGGCTTTACTTGTGCAATGGAGATAATAATCCATTTTTTGAGTTCTTTTTTGCCAAATTTTACTAATTTTTTTAGTAATTCTGGTTTCTTTTAAGTGAGATTGTAACCTAGCTGTTTCTTTATTCGCATATTGATTAACGGCTTTTAAAGCTCTACCATCATAGATTTTAGGTTGATAATTTGGTATGTTACTACTTAATGTTGCTAAGTTATTTAATCCTAAATCTATGGCTGCTACTCTTTTTTTAGGTAAAGATTGTTCGGTTATTTCAAGTGAGTAAACTACCTCAATTATATAAGCTCTTTTCTTAGGAATAATCCTCACTTGTTCGGCTTTTTTTACCTTTGTTTTTAGGTAAATATTGGTTTGACTAGGATGAATTATCCCTTTTTTTAACTCCCTTTTACTAATGGCTTGATTGTTATAACTTACCACATATCTACCGTTACTTCTGTCTTTAATATTACCTTTATAATTGGGAATTTTAGGCGGTGCTTTAAATTTAGTTGGATTCGCTAAATATTCCCGATGTCCGGCATAATAACTTTGCCAACTTTTAAATAACATCCTTAAAACTTCTTGAGATATTTTAGCGGGTAAAGCTTGATAATCCGTGCCAGTTTTTAACTGATGATATACAGCAACAGCATCGGTTTTTTGATTAGCAAAAAAGTTTTGACGGTAAATATAATTAGCTGCATTATAAAGATTTTTTGCCAAAAAAGATAACTTATCACACTCTTGATAAAGAGCATGATTTGATTTAATAAAATGGCGTTCTACTAGCAACATAAGTATATATACAGAGTAACGCGGATAAATTTATTTTATCTTAAACTTAGTTCTGTTGTCAAGTAAGGAGGATAAAAAAGTATAATTTTTGATAAATGTCTATATTTATGAGAAACTTTTACAATACCAGATCGCACAGGCAAGATACCTGTGCCACAAAATTTAAGTAAAAAATTATTTTATGAAGTTAGTTTGTCTAAGTAATGGTCACGGTGAAGATGCCATTGCCGTTAAAATTTTAGAAGAGTTACAATTCTTAAATTATCCAGGGCAAATTTTTGCTTTACCTTTAGTTGGGGAAGGTTACGCCTATTTAAAATTAAAGATACCGATTATTGGACCAGTGCAGAAAATGCCCAGTGGTGGTTTTATTTACATGGATAATCGTCAATTATGGCGAGATGTCCAAGGCGGTTTAATTAAACTTACTTTAACTCAATATCAATCATTAAAGCAATTTATTAAGCAAAATCCTGATACTTTTATTTTAGCGGTTGGTGATATTGTCCCGTTAATTTTTGCTTGGTTAACTAATGTTAATTATGCTTTTGTTGGCACAGCAAAATCGGAATATTATTTAAGAGATGAGTCCTCTAATTGGTTAGCAAAAACCTCCAAGATAGAGCGTTGGTTCGGTTCAGTTTATCTTCCTTGGGAACGTTTTTTAATGTCTCGAAAGCGTTGTAAATTTGTGTTTCCTCGGGATACTTTAACGACTCAAATTTTACAGAAATTTGCGATTCCGGCGGTGGATTTAGGTAATCCAATGATGGATATTCCTAATTATTCCCCCCAAGAAAAAGAGAGTCAACCCTTGACAATTTTGTTACTTCCGGGGTCAAGAATACCGGAAAGTTATCGCAATTGGAAAACCCTTATTCAGGCAGTTTCTGAGATAATTAAACCCTATCCTGAAGCGATATTTATAGCAGCAATTGCTCCTTCTTTAAACATTGAACCTTGGCGAGAATTAATGGTTAATCTTAACTGGGAATCTGAACCTTTATCTAATCAAAAAATAGCAATTAATGACCCTAAAGCTTGTTTATTTCGCTATCAAAAAGCCCAATTAATCTTATCACAAAATGCCTATGCTGATTGTTTAAATCTAGCAGATTTGGCGATCGCCATGGCGGGAACTGCTACAGAACAATTCGTCGGTTTAGGAAAACCAGTTTTTACCATACCAGGTGAAGGACCACAATTTACTTACGCTTTTGCTGAAGCTCAAACACGATTATTAGGATGTTCGATTATTTTGGTTAATTCTCCTCAAGAAATATCACCCAATATTCAAGCTATTTTAGCGAATCCTGAGCGTTTAAATTTAATCGCTGAAAATGGAAAAAAACGCATGGGAAATGCAGGAGCAGCCCAAAGAATTGCCCGTTATTTAATTGATAATTAATCTAAAAACTATCAATTATGAAGTAGATTTTAAATATTCAAACTTTCTCGATACAGCAGTAGTCCAAAATTGATCGCTGTATTGATTGCGGAATATTTCCGCCGAATCACTATCAAAATTAAGTAATAAATAAGCGAGAAAATCGGCAATTTCACCAGCAGTCCAATCTACCTCTATTTTGGCGATCGTGAAATCAAATTGACCCCGAAATAGTAAATAAAGTCTGCTTGGTTCATCATTCATTCTGTACCAGAGCCAGAGTTGGTGGGTGAAGTTGGGTTGAACTCGGTAGGGTGGAAATCCCTCGCTAGGAAGCTCCCGGAGGTGTTCACATCTAAGTATGTGTCGTGCTCTACCCCCGCTTCCGGGGAGAATACCGCAGTAGGAACGGATAATCCTTCCACTTGTTTCCAAACGGGTGAATTGTTGATTGGGGTCAGGTTTTGGGGCTGATTTTCTTGGTTTTGTGAAGATTTCTGAGACATTTTTGGTTAATAATTGATTTAGATTGATCATGAACACCAAAGACTTATAAGTCCAGTTGAGGGGTAGAAAAAATTAATTTTTAGGGGCTAATTTTTAGATTGATTATAGCGAATCTTGAGTATAAGGCAGTAAAATCTTTTCGCCTTTTTCTAACTGTTGCAAAAATTCTTCTTTGCTAATTTTATCTTGAATTTGTTCATACAATTGCTCTAATATTTTAATACTACTGGTAGGACTATGAATTCTGATCGAAACTAAACCATTTGGTGGCTGAATTTCTAAATTTTCATAATATTGTGATTGCTTCATTAACTCTTTTCTCTCAGCATTGCTCAGTAAAGCGGAAGGTAAATTTTGAACACCTTTAGCGACTAATTGACTTTTTTCTTGGTAAAAAATCATAGTTAAATACCAATTTTGAAAAGTCAAGGAAAAATCGTCGGTTAAATTTTTACCGTAATCAGGATCAAGTTTTTTTCTTCTTTTAGCTTCACCCATTGTGATTATTTATCTCTCATTTTAAATGATTAAATATCTTCTGACAAATATACCACAATTAATAACGATTTTCCCTACTTAGGGTTTACGGAAAAAAGCTGACAGCTATGTAGATCAAGACTTTCAATTTGGTGGGACTTGAATTAAGTGCAAGGATTTCAACAAATAATAGTAAAAAACCTTACATTTACTGGGATTAATCAAGATTTTTGCTCGTCAAAAGACGCGGTCAAACTATCAACTATCAACTATCAACTATCAACTCGCCCTCACCAGCCATTTATTCAGCAAACCCTACTTATTACTTATTACTTATTACTTATTACTTCAAAATACCCCCTGATAGGATTGCCAAATTACCAGAACTTACTTACAGTGGATAAGGTAGGAAAAAATAAAGGATTTTGGAGAGGAGCAGTCTTCAAAGGTAACGGGGAAAAATTGGTGAAAATCCACTACTGTCCCGCAGCTGTGATGAGAAAATCTATTGATCTCTAAGTCAGAATACTCACCCTTTAGTTAACATTTGTAATTCATCTGCGAGGTATGGATGATCAGTCAACTTTCAATGTCCCCGGAAACGCCCGTAAATTTGCCACCTTTGCCCCTAAAACGACCTTTATTGATGATTGGTCATGGTACTAGGGATGAAGACGGAAAACAAGCTTTTCTTGATTTTGTGGAAGCTTATCAGGATTTAGATCAATCTCGGCCGGTGATTCCCTGTTTTTTGGAATTAACTGAACCCCTTATTATGGAAGGGGTTGAGCGTTGTATTGCCGAAGGTTACACTGACCTGACGGCTTTGCCAATCTTGCTGTTTGCAGCACGTCACACTAAATTTGATGTTACCAATGCTTTAGATCAGGCAAAACAGCAGTATCCTTCGCTTAAATTTCATTATGGGCGACATTTTGGCAATACTCCGCTGATTTTAGATTTGTGGCGATCTCGTTTGGCTCAATTGGAGACAGAAACCGTCAAATCTGAAGATACAGTTTTATTAATTGTCGGTCGTGGTTCATCTGATCCAGATGCTAATAGTGATGTCTATAAATTTTCCCGTTTATTATGGGAAGGAAGTAACTATAAAACCGTAGAAACCTGCTTTATCGGAATTACTCATCCCCGTTTAGAGCAAGGTTTTGAGCGAGCGCTTTTATACAATCCAAAACGAATTATTGTACTGCCGCATTTTCTTTTTACAGGTGCGTTAGTTAAAAAGATTTATCGAATTTCAGACGAACAAAGGGAGCAGTTTCCTAATCTTGAAATAATTAATCTAGCTGAAATTGGCGTTACTCCCGAGTTATTTTCTATTGTTAGAGAAAGGGAAATTGAAACTCAACTTGGTCAAACTCAGATGAATTGTGAAATGTGTAAATTCCGTTTGGTGGCGATGAAATCAGGTCATAATCATGACCACAATCATCACCATGATCACCACCACCATGATCATCCGGCCGAAGATCCTTACGCTGATTTAGGACAATATCATCAAAAAATCTGGCTTCCGAATTAATTAAACGAATTAGACATCTGAGAAAAATTAAAAGTCTATCGTTTGAAACTATTGTAGAGAGGTACTATGATACGTCTCTACACCAATTTTGGGCTTTAAATAAATATTAGTAAAAATTAATCTTTAAATTTGTCCGATTGACACTTATTTTAAAGTATTAATAAATTCACTAATTTCTTCAATAATATTTTGCTCAAACAAAGACAATTTCTCAACTAATTCTAATACTCTATTAGTTTCTAATTGATAAGCATAAACACTTCTAACTACGTGACGAAAACAACGAAACTCCTCTAAAACTAATTTATTTTTTTCTGAAATAACTGCTTTTCTAATCGTTGGTATTTCGACGGTCATTTGATCTAATAATTGTCTATGCCAACTATTTCCTGAAGGCAATCTGTAATCAATTTTATTAGCAATTATAGTAATTCCAAATAAAAATTAAACAAAAGTTTTTAGTTTGTTGTTGGACTTTAGTCCTAAGAAGCGCTAAAGCGCAACTACGAACCTATTTTTCAACTGTTTTAATCTTAAGTGGAATCACTATAACTCAAAAATTCGTTCTATCGCCGTATAAAAACTATGAAGATTTAAAGATAAAGCATTAACTAAAGCCGTTTCATAAAGTTTACCATCTTGGGATTTTAACGGCTCTTTAAATTTATTAATTTGTTCAAGAATTATTTTTATTTCTGTTATCTCCTGTTGTATTCTTTCACTGATTTCCAGATTAGTCATAATTCGATGCCCTTTTCAATTGCTTTTAAAATATAAGGTTTTGCTTTCTCGATTTCGACTAAATCAATTTCAAAATCGTGATTTTTTTCTAATAATGCACCTGCTAACCAAAATTGGTGTTCTGGTAATCCTAGTACGGCTAAATCTATATCTGAATCATAATTCATTTCTTGATAATTCAATAAAGAACCAAATAAAAAAACTTTTTTTGCTCCAAATTTTTCCTTAAGAATAAATGCGCATTTCTCTGCTATTTCTCTCCCTATTTCTTGACGTTTTTTCATTTCTTCTAAAAAGAAGATTCTTTTTTCTCTTGCTTTTAAAACCTGATTAATGATAAGATTCTTTGACATTTTTGGCTAACAATTATTGGTGATTTTTATCTTTAATTAAGGGGAAAAAATTTAGCTGATTCAAGTTAATTAAAAGTTAAAGTTGCTCACCTTACCCTTATTAATTAACGGTTTCCATCCATTGTAAACACTTATTTAACTCTTGTTTCATGGTTATTTTATCGGCCTGAAATCGCCTTCCATGACCGGGTAAAACCCATTCAAATTCATATGCTGTTAATTTGGCCATGGATATTTTTAACTCATCCCAAGAATACCAACAAAAACGATTAAAACCGATTAATTGTTGTAAAGAGTCTGACCAACAAAGATGATCTCCTGTGAATAAATATTTATCTTTATATAACAAAATTGTATGACCTTTTGTGTGTCCGGGTACAGGAATAATTAACAATTCATTATCTAATTTTATCGGTTCATTTCCTGTTAGTTTTACCTCCACTTCTTGGGTATCGCTGTTTATTTCATCCTCGTGTAAAAGGCGATCGCACCCAAAATGTTCGTGATATTTTTTATGATCAGCAACGTCGTCTTGATGGGTTAAATACATTAATTTAATCCCTCCCATTTGCTCAATTTTCTTTACTAATGGGGGAGTAAAACGAGGGGAATCGATTAAAATATTACCTTGATCTCGTTTAATAAAATAACTGGCTGCCCCATAGGATAACTTAGAATGATAACCACAATGGTAAACATTATCTGCGATTAATAAAGGGAAATTATCCTGAATTTCCTTTATATTTTGTGGTTTATTTTCCGTACCAATGGAAGCAGTTGGACAGGACAACAAAGCTTGTAAAGCCTTCGTTTCTTGGTCATTATTAGTAGGTTGAGAATAAACCGCAGATTGTTCATCAATACGCTGGAATATTTCTGGAGCAATCCATCTACAGGTATCACAATCAATACAGGTATTATCTACATAAAAATTACCAGTAATATTTTGGTTTCTTCTTTCAGTTATGTGAGCCATTTTGAGCACCCTTTTTAAATTTATCTTAATATTTGTGCAGATAATCTTATTTGTAGAAGTGGGAGTATTTTGTCTATTAACTAACAGTTCTCGATTAATTAAAGTTTAGATTTAGTATAGATTAAATCCCTTAGAATTGCTATAGGAATAATAAACTATAAAAATAAAGTCAAATACAAAAGAATGGTTTTCTCTTATCTTTAATTGGCAAGTAAGAAGTAATTGGTTAAAGATTAATTTATCAAAAAGATGGGCTTAAAAGCCTCAAACCTTCGCTGTTATTTCCGTTAAAAGTTAACTGAAATGACCAATTTTTAGGGTGGGAACATTGGCCAAAAATGGCCCGTCAAAATAACCCATACTTGATTAACATAGGATTTATAATCATGGGAAATCAAATTTCAGGGGTGGCGATCGCCTTGATCACCATTGCTACTAATTTAAGTTTGACTAATCTGGCCCTTGCTGAAGAAATTACCTGTCAAGGAACATTAGGATCAGTAACGGTAGATAATATTAAAGTACCCCAAGGTAAAACTTGCACCCTAAACGGTACAAAGGTTAAAGGTAATATTGTAGTTAACCAAAATGGAACCTTAAAAGCCAAGGGAGTCAAGATTGATGGTAATATTCAAGCCGAAGGCGCAACTTTAGTTGACGTTAATTCCAGTAGCACTGTTGGTGGAAGTATCCAACTTAAACAGGGAGGAACTGCTCGTATTGTTAGTACGCAAATTAACGGGGATTTGCAATTAGAATCTAATTCTAAGGCACTCACAGCTAACCAAAATATCATTGGTGGAAACTTACAAGCCTTCCAAAATAAAGGAGGTTTAACCATTCGCAGTAATCGTATTGATGAAAACTTGCAATGCAAAGAAAACAGCCCTGCTCCCGTTGGCGGTAGTAATACTGTTCAAGGGAATAAAGAAGATCAATGTGCCAGGCTGTAAAAAAAACTTGTTTAATTTATTTTAAATGGAGTGGAGTAATATCTGATCGTCTTACTCTACTTTCACAATATAATTGGCGATCGTTTCCAACCAATCGACTGTGATCATTTCATCACAAAGCTGAAATACGACCCATCCCTCAACAATGGCTAAATTTATTTTCTCATAATCACGAAATAAACCTTTTCCGGAGGAATGACCGGATTTAAACCATCTCCCACCATTAATTTCAATTGCTGTTTTACTTTCAGGATGTGCAAAATCAAATCTGAATTTTCTTTTTTTTAAAAACCGATATTCAGCTTCTAAGTCAATATCAGGATAGTAGCAGTTCCAAAGATCATTAAATTGTCGTTCTAAATAACTTATTGTTGTCAACATGAAATTTTTAGTTAATTTTAATAGTTTTTTAATAATATCATTAATTACACTTTTAACAACCTAACTAAAAAAAATTTTTCAAAATCGTAAACCAGACAAAGATAAGTAAATCTAATCTTAAATAAAAGCATTTTTTATCGACAATATTTAGCTAATAAACCAATTACATAATCTACACTATCCGTTCGCGATTGTACAGTATAGGCTTCAGCTTCAATATGTCGGCGATCGCCAGTATAACGCATAAAATGAGGATAGGCCATTTTGGGGTATTCCAATCCCAATCCTAAAGGTTTAAGTTGAGAAGGGCTGGCACATTGTTGAACTGCATGGACGGTTTCATGCACAAGGGTGGGGGTAGCAATTCTTAGTTCAAATACCACGGGATTAATCCAGATAGTACGAGTTTTCGTGTCTAACATTCCATAAGTACCCGTTTGGGGAGGTATTTTCAGAATAACAGAAAACCCATATTTTTGGACAATTTGTCGTAATCTTTCAAATTCAGAACTAGAGAGGGAAGTTTGAGTAACACTAGGATTAACGATAGTTAAAACCATAATTAATGTATGAACAAAAACATTTTTCAACCCTTTATTTCGGACTTTAAATAAAGACATTATTAAAAATATATAATTTATTGATAGTATTTTAGCATAATTTACGAACAAATTAACAGTGATTAAAACCAAGAAAAATGGTTTTAACTTATCCATAAAAAACCATCTTTAAATAAACAGATTTGGCTAAATTTTTGAGTAAATAAATGGTAGAGGATACTGATAAGTAGGAGGTGAGAATTAATTGTATAAAAGCTCGTTGTTGCTTGTAGCGCTAAAGCACAACAACGAACCTTCTCACCAAAACAAGAGGTCAAACTTCTTACTTTTGGCTTTGTGAAAGGTTATCCTAAAACAAAACCTTGAATTAGTCCGGTTTATGTTGAGTAAAAAAATTAAATTTAATCGTCAAGAATTAGCCGGTAGTTTTGGGGATATGGGAACTGATCTACCTTTAATTGTGGGGATGATCCAAGCAATCAACCTCAATAGTGCCAGCGTGTTCATCATGTTTGGACTGATGCAGATTATGGCCGGTTTTGTCTATGGTCTTCCCATGCCAATGCAACCCTTAAAAGCTATGGCTGTATTAGTCATTACCGAACGAGTATCTGCTGAAGTATTGTTCGGTGCTGGGTTGGCGATCGCCTTCATCATGTTGCTGTTAACCGTCACAGGAGCGTTAAATTGGTTGGCCCGTCTAATTCCCCTGTGTGTAGTGCGTGGTATTCAATTTGGTTTAGGACTTTCCCTAGCCTCCTTGGCACTAAAAACCTACATCCCGTCGGAGCAGGTTTCCGGTTACATTCTCGCAGCTTTGGGATTTTTAATCATGGTTGCCACCCCGAAAAGCAGTCGTTTTCCAGCTGGATTATTGGTCATCGGTTTAGGAATTTTATATGCTGTATTTTTCAAAATTAAATTAGCTTCCCTTGTTTCGGGAATTGGTCTAGCTTGGCCGCAGTTTCATCAGCCGAAATTGGCCGATATTTTAAGTGGTTTTTTCATCCTCGCGTTACCCCAAATTCCCCTATCCCTATCTAACTCAGTGATTGCGACACAACAAACAGTAAAAGATTTATTCCCCGACTCTAAAGTTTCAATTCGTCAAATTGGCTTAAGTTATGCCCTCGCCAACCTAATTGTCCCTTTTTTCAGTGGTATTCCCGTATGTCATGGTTGCGGTGGATTAGCGGGTCATTACACCTTTGGCGGAAGAACTGGCGGTTCGGTAATAATTTATGGTTCAATGTATATCATTATCGGGCTATTTTTTAGTTCTGTTTTTAGTCAGGTAATCGAGTTTTTTCCACAGCCAATTTTAGGCATTATCTTATTATTTGAATCATTAACTTTACTATTATTTATAGGTGATCAAACCGACTCAAAACAAAATTTTACTATTTCATTATTAGTGGGACTGTTAGCTTTTTTAGTTCCCCAAGGTTACCTTGTTGGCTTAATTGTGGGAACAGGAATTTATTATTTATCGGCCAAAATGAATTTATTAGTTAACTTGAGTAAATAAAACCTAAAAATAGGCTCAAATTCTGGCGTTGCACCTATGCAAGATGATTTGATATTTATTTTCAATGTAGGAATAGGGCTTGTCCCTACCCTATCAGCGTTTCGGGGGCAACCACAAGGGATTGCCCCTACAATTTCATCTCAGAGTCATGCAACGCCCAAATTCTAATAAATTTGTAGGGTGGGCAATTATTTTAACTTATGATATTAACTTAAAATTTCTTTAATTGCTTACCTAATTTTCGACTAATTTTATTCAATTGATTTTACTAATATTAAGGACATAAAATGACACTAGAAACTGATAATTTTCACGAGGAAAATATTTCCTATCAAAATTTAACTCTTAGGCAAAAGAAACAACGTTTACAGGAATTGGCTATTGTGTTTTTAAGACTAGGTACGATCGCCTTTGGTGGTCCCGCCGCCCATATTGCAATGATGGATCAAGAGGTGGTAACGCAACGTCGCTGGATGAGTCGATCAAAGCTACTTGATTTATTCGGTATTACCAACTTAATTCCTGGACCAAATTCGACGGAGTTGGCTATTCATATAGGTTACGACCGCGGAGGTTGGCTAGGGTTACTAATAGCAGGAACTTGCTTTATTTTACCAGCTATGCTAATAGTTTGGGGATTAGCTGCAATCTATGTGCAGTATCAAACTATCCTCGAACTTGGCTGGTTACTCTACGGCATTAAACCCGTGATTATTGCCATTGTCCTGCAAGCTTTATGGAATTTGGGCAAAAAAGCAGCTAAGGACAACTTGACAAAAATTGCAGGATTATTGGCGATCGCCTCCTATTTATTCGGTTTTAACGAAATTTTGACCTTAATTCTGTTAGGATTGGGGATAATGTTAATAAAAAATAGAAAAAATATCGGTAATTTTTCTGGTGCATTTCTATTACCTTTATTTCCTATTTTTGGACAAATTGATAATACTAAAAATATCATAACTTCTGTAACATCCCTCAAAATCTTCTTATTTTTCCTCAAAATTGGTGCTGTTTTATATGGCAGCGGTTATGTTCTATTAGCATTTGTACAACAAGATTTAGTGGAACGTAATCACTGGTTGACTTCTCAACAGTTATTAGATGCGATCGCCATTGGTCAGTTTACTCCAGGACCCGTGTTTACCACCGCAACGTTCATTGGTTATTTGTTGGGAGGTAATTTAGGGGCGATCGTTGCTACAGTCGGCATATTTCTCCCCGCATTCCTCTTAGTTTGGTTAATTCATCCGTGGGTAGGAAAACTACGTCAATCTCCGTGGGCTGGTGGTTTCCTCGACGGTGTCAATGCTGCTTCTTGGGGATTAATGGCAGGAGTAATCTACACTTTAGCACAAAGCGCTTTAGTGGATTGGTTCACCATTATTGTTGCTTTTGTCACGGCGATCGCCCTTTTTACCTTGAAAATTAATTCGATGTGGTTAATCTTGGCGGGAGGAGCAATGTCTTTAATTTTGCATTTATTAAAGGTAATTTCTTAGCAAAAAAAAGAGTAAACTAATTAAGGAAAAATTAGTTATAATTTATGCAAAATAAGAAATTTTTACCTTAATTAATTAAGAGAGAAATAATATGCAAGTAGCCAGTTTCGCTCAAATTAAAGAAAAATTAGCGATTAAAGATGAAGAACTTTTTATTTATCAAGTTGATCAAGAAGGTACTTTAAAATTAGTGAGGTTAAACGAATATACAATTCTAGCAGAAGCAGGATTAAAAGAGGTTTATGATAACGAACCTGAAGGATTATGGGAGCAATGTCTTGAAAGTTAAACAAAGAGATATTGTCTTAATTAGATTTCCTTTTTCTGACTTGACAGGTGCAAAAGTTAGACCTGCTTTAGTCGTTTCTAATAATACCTATAACCAAAATAATTTAGATGCTTTAGTATTAGCAATAACCTCTAATTTAGATTATCATCCTTACAAAATTTTGCTTGAAATTGAGGATTTAGAAAGTGGTAATTTGCCAGCAAAAAGTGCAATTAGGGTTGATAAACCTTTTTCTATTCTATCAGCAAATGTCTTAAAAATACAGGCAAAAATAAGATCAGAAAAGTTAGAAGAAGTTAAATTGCTAATGCAAAATCTAATTAAATAAGGTGGTTAATCTTGGCGGGAGGAGCAATATCTGTTGGTCTACATTTCTGGGGAATCGTGGGTTAACAAGTTTGGGCTTTTTTTGAGCCCAGCAAAATTGATTTTTAGTTAAGTCTATAAAAAATCTGTAAATATACCTAATTTGTAACCAAGATAACTAGCTTAAACGGGTGTAAATCTGTTATAAGCAATAAGATACCTGTAATCTTTCGGTTTATTCCCAACAAGTTATATGATTGATTTACTTTCTAATACGGTGGCTTTGTCACGTCTTCAGTTTGCTCTGACGGCTATTTTTCATATGTTGTGGCCGGTTTTAACCACTGGTATGGGCATTTATTTGGTGGTTATGGAAGGTCTTTGGTTAAAAACCAAAAATATTGATTACTATCACCATGCTAGATTTTGGTCCAAGTTATATCTACTTAATTTTGGCATTGGAGTAGCTTCTGGCCTCCCGATGGCCTTTCAATTTGGTCTCAATTGGGCTCCTTTTTCCGAGTCGGTGGGGGATTTTTTGGGGACTATTTTAGGTTTTGAAAGTACGATGGCCTTTATGTTGGAAGCTAGTTTCTTGGGAATTATGCTCTTTGGTTGGGATAGAGTTCCTCCTTTAATCCATTGGTTGGCTACGATGTTAGTGGCTTTTGGAGCTAATCTGTCAACTTTCTGGATTTTATCGGCCAATTCTTGGTTGCAAACTCCAGCTGGTGGTGAGTTTGTCAAGGGTAAATTTGTGGTTCAAAATTACTTTGAGGCGATCGCCAATCCCTTTATGTTCAAGAGTTTCCTGCATATGTTTTTCGCAACTTTGGAAACTTCCCTGTTTGTAATTGGCGGAATTAGCGCTTGGTATCTAATAAATAAACGAAATACGGCGTTTTTCACTAAATCTCTCAAGGTTATTTTAGCAGTCGCTTTGATCGTTGCTCCCATGCAGATTTTCATTGGTCATTTGAGTGCTGAACAAGTTTACCACTATCAACCCACTAAATTAGCTGCTATGGAAGGTCAATGGGAAACTGTACCTGCTGGTGTTTCCGCCGACTGGAGTGTTTTAGCTTTACCCAACGACAAAGCGGAACAAAATGACTGGGAAATTAAGATTCCGGGTGCTTTAAGCTATATTTTGGAATTTAAACCAAGTTTAGATACTCCCATCAAGGGATTGAAAGATTGGCCAGCAAGTGATCGCCCTCACATGGTAGGTTTAATCTACTATTCCTTTAGAATCATGGTGGGAATTGGCCTCTTTTTAGCGGGGTTGATGTTTATAACCGTGGTGCAATGGTTACGGGGAAAATTGTCAGTCGAAACTATTGCGCAACAAAAATGGTTACTAAGAGCGTGGATTTTTGCTGCACCATTAGGTTATTTAGCCGTGGAAAGCGGTTGGATTGTTAGGTGTGTGGGAAGACAACCTTGGATTGTCTATGGAGAATTGCGCACCGTAGAATCTGCGTCCAACTTACCTCCGGGGGAAATTTTGTTTTCTTTGACGGGGATAACTATTCTCTATGTTGTTCTTTTTATCGGAGCGCTATATTTTGGTAGCAAAATTATTCGCAAAGGTCCAAATTTAGAACTTTCTCCACCTCAATTAAAAGGAAGTCAAACTATTCATGAACCAAATAGTCGGCCTGTTTCAATTAACAATTAAAGGTTCGTTGTTGGGCTTTAGCCCATAAAATTTGGTCGGGTAAATAAATAAGTAAATTTTCAATAAAAATGACAAATTGAAATTAAATTTGCCCACCATGATTAATTAAAATCTAGCGGTTTCAATTAACAATAAAATTTTCATAATTAATAAGTGTTAATTAGCAGATTTAGCTCTCAGTTAGGGCGAGAGCATCGACAACAAACCGAATAATCAATAGGAAAAATTTATGGACAATTTAGAACCTTTGCAACCGTTACAGGAATTTTTACCCCAAGTTTGGTTTTTTATTTTAGGGTTATTCCTGTTTCTCTATGTCTTACTTGACGGTTTTGACCTCGGTGTCGGTATCCTCTCTTTAACTGCGAAAAATGAGGAGCGTCGTAGCATTTTAATGACCAGTTTAGGCAATGTTTGGGATGCTAACGAAACTTGGCTCGTTTTGATGGGAGGTTCATTATTTGGCGCTTTTCCCCTTGCTTACGCTACGATTTTAAATGCGTTGTATATTCCCGCAGTTGTCATGGTGGTTGGCCTGATTTTACGAGCAGTTTCCTTTGAATTTCGCGAAAATGCTGACCGAAAATTGGTCTGGAATGTGGCCTTCGGTGTCGGTAGTTTTCTTGCTGCTTTAGGCCAAGGTTTCGCCCTCGGTAGCGTTTTTGAAGGGATTAGCGTTGATGCTCAAGGTCATTTTAGCGGCAGTATGTGGGATTGGTTGACTTGGCGATCGGTTATCGTTGCCCTAACCTTAATTCAAGCTTATGTGCTGATTGGTTCGACTTATTTAATCATGAAAACCACCGGAGAAATCCAAAAAACCCACTATAAAACTGCCACAATTGCCACTTGGACAACTTTAGCTGGGGCAATTTTTATTACAGTTTCAACGCCAATTTTTTCTGAACAAATACGGGATCACTTATTAACAGCACCTTTAATCTACATATTTGGAATAATTCCAATTTTGGGAATTTTGTTAATAAGTTTATTGCTGAAAAGTCTAATCAAAAAGGAAGAAAATACCCCTATTATTTGGACATTTCTAATATTTTGCTTGTCATTTATCGGATTAGGATTTATCATTTTTCCCAAAATTATTCCTCCGAGTATTACCATTTATCAAGCAGCAGCAGCTCCTAGTTCCCTTGTTTTCATGCTGACATTTATCGGCTTTTTAATTCCGATTATGTTATCCTACAATATCTATAATTATGTAGTATTTAGAGGGAAAATTAGCTAGACAATTGCCCTAAATTATCGCCAAGATTGTGTTTTTCGCATAGCACAATCTTGGTTCTTTGTCAAGTATTTGTCACAAAAGTTTACCAAATTGGTGATGACAAAATTAGAGAGAAAATTGCGAGGAAAAAAGGTAATTATGGCTGCAAAAATTTTATCGTGTTAAACTAAGAGACAAAATTAATCTAAATTTAATTTTCAATTTAACTCCCCGATTCAAATAACATTAACGAAGGAAAAACTAACATGAAAAATAAAACTATTGCGCTTACTTTTGCCTTATTAACATTAGTAATGGGTTGCACGGATCCTTCAGATCAAGATCAAAAAGTTGGCAGTACAGAACTAGGAGGGGAATCAACAGTAATTATCGCAGATAATAGTGCCACTTCCTTAGATTGGAATGGAACATATCAAGGTATAATTCCTTGTGCTGATTGTGAAGGCATCGAAACTTCTTTAACCTTAAATAAAGATAAGTCCTATGTTTTGACAACTAAATATTTAGGTAAAGACGGGCAAACCCTTGAGCAAAAAGGAACTTTCACCTGGAATAAAGAAGGAAGTACCATTTTATTAAGTGATATTAAAGATGGAGCAAATCAGTATTTTGTCGGCGAAAATATGGTAATCCAACTAGATAGGGAAGGTAAGAAAATTACCGGTAATTTAGCAGACAAATATATCTTAAATAAGGTAACAGATTCAGCGATGGAAAATGACCAGCAAAATCTTTTTAATACTCGCTGGAAACTGAGTGAAATCATGGGCAAAAAAATAGCAACTGCTGAAGATAAAAATCAGGAAATATTCATCAGATTAAACTCAACTGGTAATAAATTAGAAGGTTTTGGCGGTTGTAATAACTTCTTAGGTAACTTTGAAATCAAAGAAGGAAATCGAATTATGTTTTCTAAGGTTGCTAGTACAATGAAAGCTTGTCCTACACCGATTATGGAACTAGAAACCGAATTATTACAAGTATTACAAACCGCCGATAATTATAACTTTGACGGCCAAGTTTTAACGTTAAATAAAGCGAAAATGGCCCCCTTAGCAAAATTTAACCTCAATTGATGAAGATTTACAAACTTAACAGGTTTAATAATTCCGTCAATCCTTTAACTCCAGATCAGTGGCTATAATTGTTACAATAACAGGAACTTAAGTATTGTTCATAGATGAGGTAAACAATGGCATTAGCGTTAACGGTGGAAAATGTTGAAACAACTTTGGATGAAATGCGTCCCTATTTGATGGCCGACGGTGGTAATGTGGAATTAGTCGAAATCGAAGGACCGATTGTGAAGTTACGCCTACAAGGAGCTTGCGGTTCGTGTCCTAGTTCAACAATGACCCTCAGAATGGGACTTGAACGCCGACTCAAGGAGATGATTCCCGAAATTGCTGAAGTAGAACAGATAATGTAATCCCTTTGACCATCTGGTACAGGTTTTATTGTCAATTGTCAATGCTCTATTGACAATTGACAATTGATAATAAATCACCAAATATTGATAATTGTTAGTTAATAGTTGTTAATTAATGTTAATTGATAATTATTAATTGATAATTGTTAATTTATAATTGTTAATTGTTAATTGATAATTGTTAATTGAATTATGTCTTATCCCCTTCATGTGGCCTTTATTTGGCATCAACATCAGCCTTTATACAAGTCCGTTGCTGGTAATTATCGTTTACCTTGGGTCCGTCTCCATGGTACAAAGGACTATTTAGATTTAGTTTTATTATTAGAACGCTATCAGAATTTACATCAAACTGTAAATTTAGTACCTTCTTTAATTTTACAATTAGAAGATTATGCTAATGGTACGGCCATTGATCCCTATTTAGCTTTAAGTTTGACGGAGGAAAAATTATTAACTCGGGATCAAAAACAATACATTATTCAGCATTTCTTCGATGGAAATCATCACACTTTAATTGATCCCCATCCTCGCTATTCTGAGTTATATCACCAACGTCAAGAAAAGGGTTTTGATTGGTGTTTAAATAATTGGCAGGACCATGATTATGGCGACCTCCTCGCATGGCATAATTTAGCTTGGATTGATCCCTTGTTTTGGGGTGATCACCAAATTGAAGCTTGGCTCAGAAAAGGCCGCGGGTTTACCTTGGGCGATCGCCAAAATATCTATTTTAAACAACGGGAAATTATTAAGCAAATTATTCCCCAACACAAGAAAATGCAGGATTCGGGGCAGTTGGAAGTTACGACTACGCCCTACACCCATCCCATTTTACCCCTGTTGGCGGATACCAATGCGGGTCGTGTTGCTGTCCCCAACATGAATTTGCCAAATCGACGTTTTGAGTGGTCCGAAGATATCCCCCGTCACCTGAAAAAAGCGAAACAGATTTATCGGGAAAGGTTTGGTCGCGAATTACGGGGTTTATGGCCTAGTGAACAAGCAGTCAGTCCGTCCATTTTGCCCTACATTACCCAAGAAAATATTAAGTGGATTTGTTCTGATGAAGCGGTGTTGGGTTGGAGTTTACATAAATTTTTTCACCGTGATGAAGTGGGCAATTTATCCGAACCTGAGTTATTATACCAACCTTATCGCTTGGATACGGCCCATGGTGATTTGGCCATCGTTTTCAGGGATCACCGTTTATCGGATTTGATTGGTTTTACCTATAGTGCCATGAGGCCTGAACAAGCAGCTTCTGATTTGGTGGGCCATTTGGAGGCGATCTCCAGCACCCTGAAACACCGTCAGCATAACAATTCCCACGAATTAGAACGGCCTTGGTTAGTGACGATTGCCCTTGACGGGGAAAACTGTTGGGAATATTACCAACGTGACGGATTACCCTTCTTAGAAAATCTATATCAGAAATTAAATCATCACCATGGGATCAAATTGGTGACAGTGTCAGAATATCTTGACAAATATCCCCCTACTGCGCATATCCCTAGTAATCAACTGCATAGCGGTTCATGGGTAGATGGAAGTTTCACCACTTGGATTGGAGATCCCTCTAAAAATAAAGCGTGGGATTTGCTGACAGAAGCAAGGGAAACCTTGGCCAGACATCCGGAAGCCACCGAAGAAAACAACCCAACCGCTTGGGAAGCCTTATATGCAGCCGAAGGAAGCGACTGGTTTTGGTGGTTTGGGGAAGGTCATTCCTCCAACCAAGACAAAATGTTCGACCAATTATTTAGGGAACACTTGGCCGAATTATACCAAGCGTTGAATGAACCTGTACCGCCAATTTTGCAGCAATGTGTTGACAAACATCAAGAACACCGGGATCATTTACCCCAAAGTTTCATTCACCCGTATATTGACGGTTGTGGCGACGAACAAGATTGGGATAAAGCGGGTAGGATTGAACTTGGCGGCGCACGGGGAACAATGCACCAAAGTAGCTTAGTTCAGCGATTATATTACGGTTGGGACCACATTAATTTCTATCTTCGGTTAGATTTTAAAACGGGTACAGAACCGGGGACTGAATTGGGTAATGAATTGCACTTAGTTTGGTTTTATCCTGGCATTGGTTCAGCCGTCAGTCCTGTACCTTTAGCCAACGTGCCTAATGAAGCACCAGTTAACTATTTATTCCGTCATCACTTGGGGATTAATTTGCAATCTCAGTCAGTGTGGTTACAGGAAGCAGGTCCTAACCGTTCTTGGCAGCCTCGTCATACGAGAGCTGAAGTTGCTTTGAAACAATGTTTAGAAATTGCTGTACCTTGGGCTGACTTGCACGTTCAACCTGATGCACCTTTGCGTTTAGTGGGACTTTTGGCCCATGATGGTGATTTCAAGAACTTTATCCCCGAAAAAGGTTTGGTGAACTTACAAGCACCATAATTTCAAGTCAAAAGTAATAGGTAATAAGTAATAGGTGATATAGCATTTTCATTTGACATTTTACCTCTCTTTCCCCCTCTCCCTTTGGGATGAGGGGGTAGGGGGTGAGGGATAAATAACATTTAAGCGGAAATTGCTATAAGTAATTATTACTTATTACTTATTCTTACTAATATTTATTTAGGAAAATATAGGACGTTTAATTATGTTTTTATTTAAGGGTAAACAAAAGATTATTTATTTGTTGTCAATTTTTCTATTATTAATGGGAACTTTAACTGGTTGTGCTGAGAAAAGCCAAGCAACAACTCCTAGCAGTATCATTAATGCTCCCGTGAAAGTGACTAATAAATTAGCGGAAGTTGCACCACCAAAATTAATCCAACAACTTAACCAAAGTTTGCAGCAATATCAACCTCAAGTTAAGATTATTTCACCCCAAGAAAATCAGGTAATTTCTGATGGTAATTTAAAGGTTAATTTACAGGTTTTCAACTTACCTGTTTTTAAAGATCAAGAATATGAAACCGGACCACATTTACACCTAATTCTTGATAATGAACCTTACCGCAGTATTTACGATGTTTCCCAACCGATTACTTTAGAAAATTTAGCTCCCGGTAGCCATACTTTGCGAGTTTTTGCAGTTAAACCTTGGGGTGAAAGCTTTAAAAATGACGGTTCTTACGATCAAATTACTTTTCATGTTTTCACCAAAAGTAATGATAATACCCCCGATTCTAAGCTACCTTTGTTAACCTATAATAATCCCAAAGGTGGCTATGGTGCTGAACCAATCATGATCGATTATTACTTAACAAATGCACCTTTACATTTAGTTGCGCAACAAAATCCTGATGATAATATTGCGGATTGGCGTATTAAAGTTACAGTTAATGGTGAAAGCTTTTTTGTTGATAGTTGGCAATCTATTTATTTAAAAGGTTTTCAAACTGGTAATAATTGGGTGCAATTAGAATTTATTGATGAAAAAGGTAAGGAAATTGCTAACGTTTTTAATGACACTGTAAGGGTGATTAATTATCAACCTAAAGGGGAAGATACCTTATCTAAAATAGTCCGAGGTGACTTAACTTTAGACAAGGTTAAGGGTATTGTTGACCCATCTTATAAACCTGTTATTATTAGTCCAGAAATAACTCCTCCCGTCAAAGAAATTGCTCCCGAATTAACAGCAACGGACGAAAATATTATTCCAGAAATTACTCCTTCTGTCGAAAAAGTAACTCCTATTAAAGAGGAAATTAAACCAGAAATTACTCCTATTAAAGAGGAAATTAAACCAGAAATTACTCCTATTAAAGAGGAAATTAAACCAGAAATTACTCCTATTAAAGAGGAAATTAAACCAGAAATTACTCCTATTAAAGAGGAAATTAAACCAGAAATTACTCCTATTAAAGAGGAAATTAAACCAGAAATTACTCCTCCCGTCGAAGAAATAGCTCCCGAAATAACAGAAACTGAGGAAAATATTAGTCCAGAAATTACCACAACTGTAGAGGAAAATAAACCAGAAATTGTCACCAAAACTCCCGCAAAAAATGAGCCAACCATTCAAGAAAAGGCTAAGGAAAAAATGAAATCACTGGGCAATTTCTTTAACCAATTAAAGACGAATTTAGCTCAATAAATTAACTTCGTTGTTGCGTCTCTCGGGCTGGTAGGGGCGAACGGCCGTTCGCCCCTACGCGCAACAACAAACCTTCTTGATTTTTCACAATTAATTTAATTTTGCTTAGACACTTAACCATGAATACTGAACAATTATTAATTAAGAAATGGCGTTTATTACCTGTAGATAAACAACAATCTGTTATTGATTTTGTTAGCTTTTTAGAGTCTAATTATTATTTAGAAAAAAAAGATGATCAAATACAAAAACAGATAGATAAACAACCGTCAGAATTAGGAAAAAAATTAAGACAAATACGAGCAGAAATAATAGCTTCAGGAGTACCTTTATTAACTGAAGAAGAAGTAGAACAGGAAAAAAAAGATCGACAAGGTGAATTTACAGGAGATTAAAAAGATAGAATGATTAAATCTTTTATTGATTCAGGAGTGTTAATTTATGCAGCGAGGGGAGTAGGAGAATTAGCGGAAAAATCTTTATCAATTTTAGAAGACTCCAACCGAGAATTTGCCTCTAGTATTTTTCTGAAATTAGAAGTATTACCAAAAGCTATTTATCATCAAAATATCAGCGAAATTAAATTTTATGAAACCTATTTTGAATCAGTGTTTTATTGGGAGAAAAATATTAATAAAATCATTGAATTAGCTTCCACCGAAATGGGGAATAATGGTTTAGGAGCGATGGATGCACTCCATATTTCAGCCGCTAAATTATTAAATGTCGATGAATTTATTACTAATGAAAAACCTAATAAATCTATTCATCGCACCCAACATATTAACATTATTTCCCTTTATGATTTATAGAATAAATACAAATAGAATATCAAAAAATGAGCCAACCATTCAAGAAAAGGCCAGGGAAAAAATGAAATCACTTGGCAATTTCTTTAACCAATTAAAGACCAATTTGTCTCAATAAATTAAGTTGGTAGGGTGGGGCCAATGGGTATTAATCTGGTAAAAAAACCCTTAATTGATTGTCCAGATGGCCCCACCACCACAGTTAGAGGTGGGCAATGGCGATTCAATATTCAATTTTTATCCCTAGATTAATCGCGCCATTTCCCACCCTACAAACTTTGATTAATTATCAATTTTCACCCCCCATTTTTGCCATGTATTACCGATAGTTTGATCCAGTCTTATTAGCGAGTAAAAATAGTCAATATTGGCATTTAGTTCGCGATTTTGTGCTTCGACGAGACTATCTTCTAAGTTTAATAAGTCGATTTGTCTTGTACCGGGGACCCCTAATCTTAATTTTTCCCGTTCATTTTCTAATTGTAATTCCGATAATTCCCGCGCTTTTTTTGCTTGTTGTAAACCCTGAAAGGTGTCATTTATATTGCGTAAATTATTGCTAATTTCTATTTCTAAATTTTCCTTTTGTTCGGTTAAATTATTGTTAATAATTGTTAAATTTACTTGACTTTTTTCCTCCCTTTGTTCTAAATCGAGATTGCCAAATTCTCGTTTTAAAATTAAGCCACTTCTAAAATCATTATTATTTTCTGCCATATTGCTAGTCGTAAAATCATAATTAACATCTAAATTTAATTCCCATTTTCGCTCATTTTTCGCTACTAAAACATCTAAATCACCTCGTTTAACGGCGATATTTGCAGTTAAATAATCCGGATTATTTTTTAAGGCCAATTCTAGTAAAGTATTCAGAGCTAAATTATTAGATAAATCCTTAGTTTCCGGTATTTCTAAAGCAGTAATCGCTAAATTTTTATCAATATCTAACACCTGAATTAAGCCTAAACGTGCTGCATCTAAGTTATTTTTTGCGATTAATAAATCCACCTCCCGATTAGCCACCGCCGTTTGATTTTCAATTAAGTCAACCCTTGCCCTCCTCCCGGCTTCAATTAATGCTTTAGTTACCTCTAATTGTCGCACAGCACGGTTTAAAGAGAGTTTTTGAATTTTTAGCTGTTCTTGCGCTCTAAACAGGTTTAAATAGGCAGAAATAGCGTTAGTAATCGTGGAATTAATATTATTAATTAAGCTTAAAATATTCTGTTCTTCTGTTAATTGGGCATCTTTAATGGAAGCTAAATTAACTTCTCGTCCCGCATTTCTTAATAAGGGCTGACTAAAATTAATACTAATATCTTGACTTAATTGATTATTATCAATGGTTTGTCCCCTTCCGTTCAAATTTAAACTTAAATCTGCCCCGGTTGGTATTTTCAAATTTACAGCACCACCCAGACTTAATTCCCCCGTATTCGTCGTAGTTGATTCCGTATCATTTAAGTTATAACTTACCGAAATTTCTGGCAAAAAATTCGGGTTAAATTTATCTTCAGACACCGCTAAATTTTGGCGATCGATTATTCTTTGTAAATAGGAATTTTTCAAATTACGACTATTTTGTAACCCTAAAATTACCACATCATTAACCGTTAAATTTAATTGCCGTTGTTGTGATAAATTGTCCGACTCCAGTAAAGATTGATATTCCATCGCCAAAACCACTAATGTTTCCCGATCGAAACTAACAAAAAATAAAAGAAAAATAAATAACAAAAAAAACCTAAATTTCATAAATTATTAAGCCAACTTTAATGAGCAATTAAAACTTCAAATCTCCAGTCCATAATATAATAGTAAAAAAATAGATTAAGACAAAAAAAATAACTTTTTTTTTTGCGTCCTTAAACCAAAACTTATGAAACAAACCGATAACCCCTTTGCGCCTTTGCGCCTTTGCGTGAGATAATATCTTAAATATAAAGGTAAAAAAAAGTTTCTATTTTAAATCAATTCGTTTAGGCTCAATTGTTTCTTAATGCTTTAACAGGATCAAGCTGACTAGCTCGTAAAGCTGGAAAAAAACTCGCTCCCACACCCACTCCTAACGCTGAACTTAAAGCCAAGATCGCAGTGTTCCGGTCAAATTCGTAGGGTAACTTAAATTTATCAGCAACAATGACTGTAACACCATGGACAGAGGTGATCGCCAATGAACCTCCAATCAAACTAACAAAAATCGCCTCCAGAATAAATTGCGCCATAATATCAAGTTTAGTTGCACCGATCGCCCTTCGGAGGCCAATTTCGGGAGTACGTTCCAAAATCGACGCAATGCTAATATTAGCAATACCCACACCCCCCACCAGCAGAGCAATAGCTGCCACCGCCAACAGGGATAGAGAAACCATATTCAACAATTGTTGTTGTTCCTGAACATCATCAATATTACTCCAAGAATCAAAGGAATTAGACGCAAAACGCTGATTTAACAAGCTTTTCGCCTCCTCCCCCAACTTCGACAAATCCGTAATTTCTTGAGGACGAATGGCAATTTGTTCAAACTTCACCGCCCCGGTAATGGCACTATAAACTGGAAAAGGTATTAAAATTAGGCCTTTCGGCTGACTTTGACTAGATTGCTTACTTTCGATAACACCAATCACAGCATAAACTCGGCCATCAACATAAACAGATTGCTGAAGGGGACTGGTATTGGGAAACAAACTTTGCGCCAAAAATTGATCAATAACAGCAACGGGGCGATATTTAGCAAAATCAATCGGCGAAAAAAAGCGACCTTGCAGTAAAGTTCGTCCCGAAGTTGGCAAAAATTCCAATTGAACAGCCACACCATCAGTTTCGGCCTTATTTTCTCCGGCCAAAATTTCCTGAAACGAAAAAACCACCACAGATCCACTAATTGCGTGCCAACCCGTCATTTTTTTGCGTAAATAGGCAATGTCCGCCGCTTTAATTTCCGCACCGGAACCAGTGTCTGGAGTCCAAGTGGGGTAAATTAACATTTGGGGAGCTTCTCTTTCGGTCATTTTTTTTTGAATAATCCCAGAACTAATGGTTCTCACCTGCAAAGTTGCCGTAACTGCCGCAACTCCCATAAAAACGCCCAAACTGGTTAAACTAGAACGCAACAAATTAGAACGGAGGGAGAAAAAAGTTAATTTAAGCAAATCTAAGGGAGACATAATAGTTAATAGTTGATAGTTGATAGTTGATAGTTGATAGTAATTCCAAATAAGAACCGAACACTAAGAAATACAATAATCAGAAATAATTTTATCTAAAGAAGTACCGACAGGAGCATACATTCTTGCTCTTTTTAAAGTACTAAAATCATGTTCAATATCATTCAAATCAGGAGAATAAGAAGGTTTTAATATAACTTCATGTTCTGTAGTTTCTACTAATTGTTTAATCTTATTTTT
>JAABRE010000062.1 GCA_011391125.1 Synechococcales cyanobacterium S06 | reverse complement strand
AGCTTCAAATTCTGACCAAGGTACTAATTTGGCCATTTTTACCCAATCATTGTCAGCTGAAAGGTTGGCTTCAATTTTGAAACCTAATTCCTCTCCTTCCACTACACATTGTTTATTTTTTTTATAAACCATTTTGATTTGAATGTAAGGTTTTTTTCTATTTTAAGGGCCAATCCTAGCATTTTTTGAAAAATTTTTGAACCGTAACTCTTTGATTAGTAAGGCTTTTGACTATCTTTCAGCAAGCCCTAATTATTTTTCCTTAATTAAATTATTAAGTCAATCGTAGGGTGTGTTAGCGACAGCGTAACGCACCCTTATAGTCAATCGTAGGGTGTGTTAGCGACAGCGTAACGCACCCTTATAGTCAATCGTAGGGTGCGTTAGCCACAGCGTAACGCACCATTATAGTAACGCACCCTTATAGTAAATCGTAGCTAGGAGAGTACCGCACCCGAATTAGAAATCAGTTCATTAAACAACTTTTCATAATTATTTAAAGTTAGTTCAAAACAATAATGAGTTTCAGCATAATTTCGCCCTTTTTCTCTAAAATCAGCCAGTCTATCTCTATTCTTATATATTTCTTGTATAGCTTGAGCTAATAAAAAAGCATTTTCAGGCTCGATTATTAGCCCTGATTCACTATGTTTAATCGCACTGGCCGCTGTACCATTTGCCGGCACTGACGCAATAATTGGCGTTCCACTTGCTAATAAAACGGGAATTTTTGAAGGCATATTGAAACAAATTACATTACTTTTCTGGATCACTAAACCAACATCGGCAGCAGCTAACATTTCCGATAATTTTTCCCGGGGTTGAAAGGGTATTAATTTAACGTTATTTACCTGTTTTTCTTGACAGTATTTTTCTAATCTATTTAACGCTTTTTGCTCCCCAACAATAACCACTATAATATCAGTTTGATCTGCTAATATTTTAGCAGCATCGATCGCCGTTTCTAACCCTTGAGTTAAAGCAATATTACCAGCATAAAGGGCGATAAATTTATCTTCTAAACCGTATTTTTGACGGAAATAATTATTAGTATGGGGTAAAGGTTTAATAAAATTAAGGTCCACCCAATTAGGAATTTCAATAATTTTTTCAGGTGGGACACCTTTAGCTATAATATTCTTAGTAAAACCATCAGCAATCACAGTAATTTTAGTGGCATTTTTATAGGCAAATTTTTCGATCGCTCCTAATATTTTGATTAACTTTTGATTAGTAATTAAGCCCACTTGAACCGCAGCATCAGGCAAAATATCCTGTAAATTTAGCACCAGAGGAACACGATAAAACCAGCTTAACAAAGTAGCTGGAATTGCCACAGGAAGGCCGGGAACAGTTAATAAAATAAGATCAGGTTTTGGTCCTTTTAAAGCTTGTAAGAAACTTAAAGCAATAAAACTTAATTCAAAAAGTGCGCGATTTTTTAAACTCCTTTCTCGACGAGTCCAAATATAACTTCTCTGAATCGTGACCCCGTTGCGCTCTTGAGTTAGATATAATTTATCTTTATACTCAGGATAAATTTCACCTTCGGGATACCAAGGAAAAGCCGTAATCACCCGCACTTGATGTCCTCGTTTAACTAAACCTTCCGCCAATTCAGTCATCAAAGGAGCAATCCCAATTGGTTCGGGATAATAATTGTAAGAATAGATCAGAATACGCATTTTATGAGACAAATAATGTTTAGACTTAGTTTACGCAAATTTTTTACCCCTTTGTTATTAGTTACCCTAATACTGATAACATCTTGTAATCCTTCGCCTCCTTCCCGTTTTGATCAAGCACAGCAACAAAGTCAAGGTCAAAGTGCAGTTGTTAAGGAAGCACTACCCGGAAGTGCTTTTAATAAGTTTTTTCCCCCTTCTGCTGATGGTTTTGACCGGGTTTTTACCCAAGAAAAAGACGGTTTCGCTGAAGCAAAATTGAAACAAAATAATCAGGACGTTGCTTTATTATCTATTAGTGATGTTCTTAACAATCCCAAGGCTGCCAATAAATTCAAGGAAAGTAGCGAAACTTTACCCGGTTATCCCACCATCAAACTTGCTAAACAAGGAAGTGGAGGTACAACTATTTTAGTTGCCGATCGCTTCCAAGTTAAAGTTTTGTCCATTGATTCTAAGTTGACAGAAGAAAACCGCAAAGCTTTATTAACCAAGTTTGATTTGAACGGTTTAGCAGCATTAGTTAAAAAATAAGGAGTTTTTTTGTGAGTAAAGCTATTTTTGAATTGGTCAATGAGTTACCCACCAATAATATTACGGTGATGGTCCTCAATTCCCTTGATTTTGTCATCCCCGGACAATGGGAAAATATCGTCGGTTTTGAAAACACCATCCGTAAAATCACCGGAGAAACCGACGAAAGTTTGATCCAAGAAATTGGCGATCGCGCTGTGTGGTTATATAACGATAAAAGCCAAGGTTATCAAACGGCTATGTGGTTGTATCAAACCGTTGACAAAGCTGATTACGCCCTCGCTAGTGCAGCTTTAGCCAATAAGATCGGGGAAAAAATTCCCTTATTCGGTTTTCTCAATAACCTCACCCCCAACCCCGACAAAGCTCAATCCATTGATTTAGCGTTAAAATTAGTCGTGGAATTACTCGCCTTTTGCCAAATTAACGGGATTCCAGGGGATAGTATTGGGGATTTTGTCGCATCTTTAGCCGATTATAGCGGTGAATCTTTAATGCGAGTTGCTGCTTTGGTCTGTATTGATGGCTTAGTTCCCCTCGGACCAGATTTTATCCTCAAAACCACTGCCATGATTCAGAATTTGAACCCCCAAGAATTGCAAAGTAACCCCATGTTTAGCAGTATCAGTAAGCTAATCCCCGGAGGTAATCCCGATGGTCAATTGGCCTTTATTGGTAACGCTTTTGGGGGTGTTACTGGTTGGATGACTTCCTTTGTGGGCGATCGCCAACTAACCCCCAGCAAAGTTTTAAACAGTATTCAGAGTTTCGTGGAAATTTCCGAAGACAAATTGGACTATGTAGCGGCCTTTTTGGACATGACCACCAACTACTATGAACATACCGGCACTCAAACCTTAGCCAGACGTTTAATTCAAAGGGCGATCGCTGAAATTTAAAACCCCAACCCCTTTCCCACACCGGAGAGGGGTGTTTAATAAATTAGACTTCTTGCACCAAGTCAGGTAATAGGTAATAGGTAATAGGTAATAGGTAATAGGTAAAGAAATTGACGCTTTCTATAGGAAAATTGATTTTATTCTTAGTTTCGCAAGAGGTCTATTATAATTGAAAATTAAAAAATTATTAGAGGAAAGATTATGCAGCAAATATTAATTGACGTTGAAGATGACATTCAAAAAGCTTTTATTCTCGCAGATGAGCAAAAGAAACAAGAATTAAGTTATTTAGTATCTGTTTTTTTGAGTTCATCTTGGCAGCATAAAAATTTAATTCAAATCATGGAAGAAATTTCTGATAATGCTGAAAAACGGGGTTTAACACCTGAAATCTTAGCCGAATTATTAGCAGATGAATAAGTTAAGATTAGCAATTGATAGCAATGTTTTTATTAGTGCTTTACTTTCAAAAAAGTCTAATCCTTTTAAGGTGGTGAAGTTTGCTTTTGAAAATAAGATTTTGCTTAGTTCTGATGAGACTTTTGCCGAGATTGAAAGGGTTATTTTTAGAAAAAAGTTTGACAAGTATTTGTCAAATGAAGAGCGTTATATTTTTCTAGCTAAGTTAATGGTAACGGCCGAGAAAATTGACATTGTTGAACATTTTAATATTTGTCGAGATACCAAGGATAATTGTTTTTTAGACTTGGCCGTAAATGGTAATGTCGATTTTCTCATTACAGGAGATAATGATCTTTTGGTTCTTAATCCTTTTAGGGGAATAGAAATTATTACTTCTGAGGTTTTTGTTAGTCGATTTATTGAGAGCTAAAAGATAATAATATAGTAAGGTAGGCAATTTCTGGTTATATAGCAATCCGTTGAGGATTTGTAAAAAATTGTTTTCACCAAACCCTTACTGTAGAGACGTTGCATGCAACGTCTCTACATAACGATATATAATTGCTATAATGTAATTTGACGGTTTTTTGCCAACAAATTTCTCACCCTAAATAATTAATTAATGCTTGAACATAAATATATTACAGAAACCCCCCTAAAACATCGTCAAAATTATGCTCAATTTTTTACCCCTGAAAATGTGGCTAAATTAATGGCAAAATGGCTCTTAAAAGATCAGCCAAAAAATATTTTAGATCCTGCTTTTGGTTTGGGGGTATTTTACGAGCAAATTAATAAAATTAACCCCAATATTCATCTAACCGGATATGAAATTGATTCACATATTCGAACATATTATCACAGTAATAATTATCCCAATTTAACCATTATTAATAGCGATTATTTACAGTCAGACATTAAAGGTTATGATGGAATTATTTGTAACCCTCCTTATATGAGGTTTCAGAAGTTTTTAAATAGACATGAAATTTTACCAATATTAGAGAAAAAACTTGATAAAAAACTAACTGGTTATGCAAATATAGCGTCAATTTTCCTGATTAAAGCTATACAAGAATTAAACGATAAGGGAAGATTAACTTTTTTGTTACCTTTTGAATTTTTTAACACAGGTTATGGAACAGAAATTAAGCAAATATTAGTAGAGCAAAATTTATTAAAACAAATAGTAATCTTTAACAATGAAAAAGACATTTTTCCTGAAGTTACTACGACAATTTGCCTGCTTTTTTGTCAGAAAAATGGTCAAAATGAACCCATTAAAATAACTACCATACAAAATAACCAAGAAATTAATAACCTTGATAAAATCGAAAATTACTATCAATATACTCTGGAAAAATCTGAGTTACCATCTGAGCAAAAATGGACACCGATTATAACATCTTTATCGCAAAATATTACCATACCAAAAGACTTTTGTCAAGTGTCAATGTATGGTAAATTTACTAGGGGAATTGCCACGGGAGCAAACGATTTTTTTGCCCTCACAAAATCCCAAATTATGGAATTAGAATTAGGTGAAAATAATGTTTCTAAATGTATCACCAAAAGTCCATTAATCAGAAAATTCGTATTTACTGAAGACGACTTTCAAGAATTATCTAATCAGAATAAATCTGTTTACTGTTTAAATGTTAAAGATGAAAACCAACCATCAGTAATTAACTATCTTAAACAAGGCGAAAAATTAGGCTTACATGACAGGTATCTGACTAAAAATAGAAAACCTTGGTATAAAATCGAAATTAGACAACCTGCACCGATTTTATTTGGGGTATTTAATAGAGGCAGAATTAAAGTGATTAGAAATTACTCAAACGCCATTAATTTCACCTGTTTTCATGGCTTTTATCCTAACGTTTTTGGTACAGAAAATCTTGATAAATTATTTGTTTATTTTCTAAGTGAGCAGGGACAATCTATCATTAAAAGCAATAAAAGAAGTTATGGCAATAACTTAGATAAACTAGAACCAGGTGACTTAAATAACTGTTTTTGCCCGAACTTAAAACAACTTAATTTAATAGATAATGAGCAAGTATTAGAAGTAATTGAACTTGCCAAAACTAACGAAAAAAAAGCTATTTTAATGAGCAGTAAAATCACAGAATTATTTTTCAAATAACTTTATATCTGTAATGATAATTCATTAATTGTCACTATTGCTAAATAATCGGATTTTTGACGTTACAAAACGTTACTTTCCCTCCCCTGAGCGTCACCCTTAAAGTGTATGATTTAACTAAATGTATTATTAACGACCAAAAAACCTTGAATCTTTGCGCCTTTGCGCCTTTGCGTGAGACTCCCCATGGATTGTTCTGTAAATCAAGAAAAATGTAATAATTTGCAACCCTTATCTGAGTTAATTGCCAACAATGAAGATTGGCTCATGTATCGTATTTTAGAATATGCCAAACAGAGGGGTTATACGCAATATACCTCAACTTTGGCTGAAGCTTGGCGGGTGTCAATTTGTGGATTATCTGATCCAATGCTGGAAGCGATCGCCAACCATGCCGGTATTCCCGAACTTGACCCCAATGCCGATTATACCAACGATCCCATCACCTCCTTTGGTATTATTGAAGCGCAACGTCATCGCACTCGGGGAGTAACATTAAGCTTATTTTTAGGGTTAATGAAATATTACCGTCAAGCCTATTTAGACTTACTTGAATTAGGGAACTTTACCCAAAAACAAACTAAGTTATTTGAGTTATTTATTAATAGATTTTATGACAGAATTGAGCTAGGATTTTGTGTAGAATGGATCAGTTTAACTGAAAGTGATAAACTGGAAGAATTACAGGAAAAAAATCGAGTTTTAACCAATGAGAAAAATAAATATTTAACCATTTTTGAAAGTATTAACGAGTGTATTTTTCTATTTGACAATAATCATAATTTAATTAACTTAAACGAAGAAGCAGCGAAAACCTTTAGTAATTTACAGATTTCTGGTTCTTTGTATTATGGTATAAACACAGAAAAAATTGAATTACCTTGGCTAAATCAAAGAATTATACAACTTAATCAAGAAAATAAAATCGAGGATTATTTTACCATTAATGTTAACTCTAATTATGGTGAAATCTGGGTTAATGTTAAACTGCAAAAAATGTTAGATGTCAGTGAGAAATTTACTGGCACAGTAGTAATTTGTAGTAATATTACTGAATTAATTACCAGTAAAGAACAATTAATAGAAGCGCAACATATTGGCCATTTTGGTAATTGGTCATGGAATTTACAAACAGGAGAACTTAATTGGTCTAAGGAAGTTTATGCAATTTTTGGTGAAGATATAGAAACATTTAAACCAGATTATAATAATTTTTTAGCTAAAATATATTCAGAAGATTTAGAATTATTTAAACAGCTAGAAAAAGAGGCTTTAGCTACGGGAAATAACTATAAAATAGATTATCGTATTTTTGCCAAAAATGGCCTAAAATGGATTAATCATCAGGCCTTTATAACCTGCAAAGTGGATAATAAATCGACTCAAATTATTGGCATTATTCAAGATATTACAGAAAGGAAAGAAATCGAAATTGCCTTACAGGAAAGTGAAGCAAAATTAAAAACAATTATTAATATTAATGTTAATGCATTAATGGTAATTAACCAAGAAGGAAGGGTTTTATTCGTTAATCCAGCGGCGGAAAAAATCTTCGATAAAAAAGCAGAATTACTATTAGGAAATATCATCGGACTTCCTTTAGTAACAGGGGAATCAACAGAAGTAGCAATTCCTCAGAAAAATGGTCAATTAATTATCGCTGATATGCGAATTACTCCCATTTATTGGGAAAAAGAAAACGCCTATTTAGCTGTTTTAGTTGATCTGACAAAGCGAAAAGAAGCCGAGGCAAAATTAACCATATTTTATAAAGCTTGTGAACAAAGTCCCGCTTCCATTGTAATTACTAATTATCAGGGAAATATCGAATATGTTAATCCCAAATTTGAAATAATTACCGGTTATTCAAAAGACGAAGTACTGGGTAAAAATCCTCGAGTTTTAAAATCCGGTTATACCTCAAATGACGAATATGTCGGCCTTTGGAAAACCCTTTCTTCTGGTCAAGAATGGTATGGTGAATTTCACAACCGAAAAAAAAATGGGGAATTTTTTTGGGAATATGCTTCCATTTCTCCCATCAAAGATGAAAATAATCATATCACCCATTATGTAGCTGTCAAAGAAGATATTACTAAGAAAAAAAAGGATCAAGAATTATTATCCCATCAAGCTAATTATGATTCCTTAACTGATTTACCGAATCGACTTTTAGGAATAGATCGTCTCAAACAAGAAATGGCCAAAGCTGATCGAAATCGTAAATATATTGGAGTAATTTTTTTAGATTTAGATCATTTTAAAAATGTTAATGATACTTTAGGTCATAAATATGGCGATGAATTATTAATTTTATCATCTCAACGTTTAACCCATTGTTTAAGAAAAACTGATACCGTGGCACGTTTAGGAGGAGACGAGTTTTTAATAATTATTTCCGCTTTAGATTCTCCTTATGAATGTAAGGCGATCGCCTGTAAATTAGTAACAACAATGCAGCAATCTTTTCTCTTAGCAGGAGAAGAAATATTTATCTCAGCAAGTATCGGTATTACCATTTATCCTGATGATGCTAATAACATAGAAATATTAATGCAAAACGCTGACATGGCCATGTATGAAGCCAAGAAAAAAGGGCGCAATAACTTTCAATTTTTTACCTCAATTCTTAACGAAGCTGCCCAAAAAAGAATGCTACAAGAAACCCATTTACGCCATGCTTTAAATAGACAAGAATTATATTTAGTTTATCAACCAATTATCAATTTAAAAACTAAAAAAGTCGTAGGAGCAGAAACCTTAATGCGTTGGCATAATCCCCAGTTAGGTCAAGTTTCACCCCTAGATTTTATTGCTGTTGCTGAAGAAACCGGACTGATTATCGACCTAGGTAAATGGTTATTAGAAACTGTTTGTCAACAATTATCTACTTGGCATAAAAACGGCTTTTTAATTAATATTGCAGTGAACCTTTCTCCCCGTCAATTTCGCTGTCTAGACTTACCAGAAACCATCGCCGAAATTGTTGGGAGTCATGGTATCAAACCCGAATATATAAAATTAGAAATTACCGAGCAATTACTATTAGAAGATGTCCCCAGTGCTAAAGAATCATTATTTCGTCTTCAAGAGATGAATTTTAGTCTTTCTATGGATGATTTTGGGACTGGTTACTCATCTTTAAGTTATTTAAAAAAATATCCCTTTAGTGTCTTAAAAATTGACAAATCTTTTATTACTGATATACCCAATAATGAAGATGCTCAAGCATTAGTAAAAACCATAATTGCCATGGCCAACGGTTTAAAATTACAGGTAGTTGCCGAAGGAATTGAAACCAAAGAACAACTAATCTTTTTAGAAAAAGAAAGCTGTCATTATGGCCAAGGATATTTATTTAGTCCTCCTTTAAATTCTGATTTATTTACCGATTATTTACAAAAAAAATATCAAATTTAATTAACTTGTCGGGTGGACATTCTACCATTTAAGTAGGAAATGCAATTAAAGCTAAAATGAATAAAGGTTCGTTGTTGCGCTGTAGGGGTCAACGGCCGTTGACCCCTACAAACTTAATTACGAAATCAAAAGATACCTTCTCTTTTTACTAATAATTGTAACCACCTACTTATAATTAACATTAATATTAATTTTATTAGGAGTAAATTCAAAGTGGTAGTTAAACCAGATTGGCTCAGAGTTAAAGCTCCCCAATGGCAACGAGTTGGCAACGTTAAAGATATATTACGGGATTTACAATTAAATACGGTCTGCGAGGAAGCTTCTTGCCCCAATATTGGCGAATGCTTTAACGCAGGGACAGCCACTTTCTTGATTATGGGGCCAGCTTGTACCCGAGCTTGTCCTTATTGTGACATTGATTTCGAGAAAAAGCCCCAACCCCTTGACCCCACTGAACCCTTGCGGCTTGCTGAATCTGTCAAGCGACTCAAGTTAAGTCATGTTGTCATTACTTCCGTCAACCGTGATGATTTAGCCGATGGTGGAGCGTCTCAATTTGTGCGCTGTTTAGCCGAAATTCGCGCAATTTCGCCCCAAACTACCATTGAGGTGCTGATTCCTGATTTATGCGGGAATTGGGCTGCTTTACAGCAAATTATTGACGCTAATCCTGAAGTTCTCAACCATAACACCGAAACTGTGCCGCGATTATACCGCAAAACTAGACCCCAAGGTGATTATGGGCGATCGCTTGAACTTTTACAGCAGGTTAAAACCCAAGCCCCTTGGATTTACAGTAAATCAGGGATTATGGTGGGTTTAGGGGAAACTGACGAGGAAGTTAGGCAAGTGATGCGGGATTTACGTCAAGTTGACTGCGATATTCTGACCATTGGGCAATACTTACAACCAAGCCAAAAACACTTAGGAGTCAAGGAATTTGTCACTCCCGCACAATTTGAAGCATGGAGAAAGTATGGCGAAGATTTAGGTTTTCTGCAAGTGGTTTCCTCACCCTTGACCCGTAGCTCTTACCATGCAGCCGAAGTTCAACGCTTAATGAAACTTTACCCGCGAAAAAAAAGCTAATTTTACCCCTAAAAATGTAATATCATAAGCTAAACCATTTTAGATTAGGTTAAGGTAAAAAAACAATGGAAGTAGCAATGCTCTTAGCAAAGTTACCAGAAGCTTATTCAATATTTGATCCTCTGGTAGATGTTCTCCCGATTATTCCCCTCTTATTCTTAGCTTTAGCCTTCGTTTGGCAAGCTTCGGTGGGATTCAAGTAAAATTCAGTTGATAATTAACAATTAACAATCATTAATTGTTAATTGTTAATTAATTTTTGTTCTTTTAAAATATTATTAACCCAAATAGAATCTTGTTCTGATAATTCTGATAAGGTCATTTTTTGATAATTAATCGCTAAATCATAACTTCCTTTGTCATAAATATTATGTAATAACTCCTGTAAAGGAATTAAGGGTTCATCATCTTCTGCTTTTAATGGTAAAGGGATTGACGGTATTTCTTGAGTTAAATTAAAAGCATATAAATCAGCATTTGGACGATAATCACTACGACTAATTATAATCCGATAATGGCTACTGATTTCGTTAATATTCATAGGCATTATTTGCCCTTGACGCAATAAATCTATCTCAATTAAATTAGTTAAACTACTTAAAATTTTATTCCTTTTTTTTAAATATTTATCCCTTCCTTCTCCAATTTTTTTATTTTTAGGTGATAGTATTTCAATCACTGTAACCACTTGTTTGGTTTCTACATCTATTACTTTTAAATACCACTCTTTTACCTTTTCTGGTTGAGGAATGGTTATTTCTACCGCTTGTGTTTTCGGTGCTAATACTGCAACATTAGAAACAACGGGTTGAGTCGGTTTTTTTGTACTTTTAAAAACCACATTATCAGGAATACCTACTAAGGCAACATTTTGATCATTATCATCACTATTTTGGTAAACTCTTTGTTCAAGTTCCATTCGATATTTAGGACGAATTTTTGGATTGATAAAATCAGCTATTTCAATAATTAATCTACTATGAACTTGTGACCAAAAAGCAGGAGTTTCTAAATAGGGATTCATTCCGGGAAATGGTGAAGGCATAATATTTATAACTGAATATTAAGATATAGCAGTCCTATGTTAGTTGTGTAGAGACGTTGCATGCAACGTCTCTACAGTAAGGGTTTGGTGAAAACAATTTTTTACAACCTATTTAGGAGTGCTATAGATAAATTATAACTTATTTTTGTAGGCTGGGCAGTTTTTATTAAATATTAAAATTAGAATTATTAATGTTAAAAACTGCCCACATTCCGATTATCAATTATCAATTAATATAAGTGTTTATAGGCCAATTCCGTAGCAATTCTTCCGCGAGAAGTGCGATTTAAAAAACCTATTTGTAATAAATAAGGTTCATAAACTTCCTCAATGGTTTTGCTATCTTCTCCTGTAGCAGCTGCGATGGTTTCTATACCCACTGGACCACCTTGAAACTGCTCAATAATGGTACTTAAAACCAGTCTATCTGTCCAATCTAATCCTAACTTATCTACATTTAAAATATCTAAAGCTTCCCCAGCTATTTCTGCACTAATGGGACTTACTTTTTTCACTTGGGCAAAATCCCTAACTCTCCTTAATAAACGGTTAGCAATTCGCGGAGTTCCACGACTTCGACGCGCAATTTCAGCCGCACAATCGCTGGTAATTTTAGTTTTTATAATCTCAGAAGTTCGCAGGATTATTAATATTAATTCATCCACTTCATAGAATCTTAATCTTTGAATTAAACCAAATCTATCCCGTAAAGGAGATGTTAATGAACCTACCTTAGTCGTCGCTCCCACTAGGGTAAACGGTTTTAAAGGAATACTTCTAGTTCGCGCAGTTTGTCCTTTTCCAATGGTAATATCTAAGCGATAATCTTCCATGGCAGGATAAAGCAATTCCTCCGACATTCGACTTAACCTGTGGATTTCATCAATGAATAAAATATCCCCTTCCTGTAAATTAATTAATAAACCCGTAATATCCCTTGGTCTTTCCAGCGCAGGAGCCGCAGTAATTTTGCAATTTACCCCCATTTCAGACGCTAAAATTAAGGCCATTGTGGTTTTGCCCAAGCCCGGTGGTCCATATAATAACAGGTGGTCTAGGGGATCATTTCTACCTTTAGCGGCGGCGATCGCAATGGTTAAAACTTCCTTTAAATCTTTTTGGCCAATATATTCAGCTAAACTCTGAGGTCTAATCTTTTCTTCGCCATTTTCGATCTCATCTTCTGTCAGATTTGCGGTTAATAAGTCCTCCTGTATTTCTGGTTTAACTTGATAAGTTATTTTCCTACTTTTTACCTGCTTAGATTCATTAACTTGACCAGAAACAAGGGGTAAAGTTTCCTGATTACTCTCATTATTTTTTGATTTTATATTTCTTTTAATTGCCATTTTAAAATTATTAAATTAATTAGCGCTGAAGTTCCCCTTGATTAATGAAATTTATTTTTGACATTAATTTCTTAATGGCAATCAATCACAATAAAAATCGAGGCCATCAACATAAATTATCTCAATTATAATTATAAACAGGCCCTTTATGTCGATAATATCATTTATTAAGAATACAAGCGGCTCTTAGCAAGCAATTGACTTGCACTCCCAAGGGACTAAATCATTTAGACTGGCTAGAGCTGATAAAAATTATATTTTTTTCTTAACTTTTTGTCAATAATTGTAATCTAAAATACAAAATTATATTAAAAATTATTAAAAAATATTAAAAATTAAAGTTTAAGCACCTAATTATATTAAAATAAAAAGGAAAAATTAAATTAATTAGTAGTTAGTAGTACCAAGCTATTAACTATTAGCTATTAACCAGTAACTAAAATGATTATGAACGCAAAAAAACGAGTGGGAATTTTAACCAGTGGTGGCGATTGTCCTGGTTTAAATGCAGTGATTCGAGCGGTAGTTAAAGCTTCCACTATCAAAGGTTGGGACTTATATGGAATCCCTTATTCCACAGACGGTTTTATTAGTCTAGCACAAGGCAAATCTCAACCCGAAGATTTAAAGTTAAAAGACCATGGTTATGATATACCAGGATTACTTCAAGGATTAGATGTTTTACAATTTTTAAGTGGTAGTGTTTTAGGGTCTTTAAATAAAGGAAATCCCCATGATCCAGAAGTAGCAAATAACATTATTGAAGGTTATAAAATTCTTAATTTGGACGCTTTAATTGCCATTGGTGGTGATGGTAGTTTAGAGATTATTTATGACTTAGCTAAAAAAGCCGGTTGGAATTTAATTGGGATTCCGAAAACTATTGATAATGACGTACCTTTTACAGAACGTTCAGTGGGTTTTGATACGGGAGTAAATGTCGTAACAAATGCTCTTTATGACCTCACTTTTACCGCTGCTAGTCATGAACGAGTTATGGTAGTTCAAGTAATGGGAAGAGATGCGGGACATTTAGCTTTAAATGCGGGAATTGCTGGAGGTGCTGATATTATTTTAATCCCGGAAATTGTCCCTAATTTAACCGAAAATTTACTCGAAAATATCTGTAAAGTTTTGGCTAAATTAAGGTCAGAAGGCCGCAAATTTGCCTTAATTGTTTTGGCCGAAGGAGTGAAAAATTTTGAGGCTAAAAAAGAGAAATATATTGGTGATCACCTCGCCCAATTAATTCAAGACTATAGTAGTAAACTTTGTCATAATGGCGATGAAAGTTTATGTAATTTAGAAGAAGTTGATTGCCGAGCCACTACTTTAGGTCACTTACAAAGAAGTGGCATTCCTTCCTCCTATGATCGACTTTTAGCCACTCTTTTTGGCATCAAAGCTGTTACTTTAATTGAACAAGAACAGTATAATCATCTTGTGATTTTAGAAAATGGAAAAGTCGAAAGTAAATCCTTAGATAAAGTTATGCCCATGATTAAATGGTGTCACCAAGAAAATCGTTGCGCAGATCCCGTTGATCCCCATGGCTTTATGGTGCAAACTGCTAAAGCTTTGGGTATTTATATGGGCAATTGACAATTATTAATTGACAATTAACAATTGACAATTAATAATTATTAATTATTAATTGTGAAAATAATGAAACAGATTGTCTTTTGTGATTTTGATGGTACGATTACCGCAGTGGAAACTTTTGCCGGAATGCTCAAGGAATTTGCTCCCCAATTATCAGCAGAAATTATGCCGCAATTATACGCCAAAAAAATTACTTTAAGGGCTGGTGTCAGGCAAATTTTGGAGTCAATTCCTTCATCACTTTATGGTGATATTATCAAATATGCAGCTAGTAAACCAATCAGGGAAGGATTACCAGAATTATTAGATTTTCTTGACAGTAAAAATATCCCTTTTGTCATTATTTCCGGTGGTATTTATGACATGGTAGAAACTGTCATGAAACGGGAGAATTTACTACACCGAATTAAGGAAATTATTGCCCTTAAAATAAAAACAAATCAACCATATTTACAAGTTAATTCTGATTATGAAGGTGAGACAGAATTAACGGACAAAGTTAAAGTTATGTCGCAATTTACTGCTGATCAAACCATTGCCATCGGTGACTCAGTTACCGATATTAATATGGCTTTAAAAGCTGATCTAGTCTTTGCTAGAGATAAATTAATCGACTATTTAAAAGCAGAAAATAAACCCTATATTCCTTGGGAAAACTTCCACGATATTCTTAACAATTTACAATTAATTATTAATTATTAATTGTAGGGATAGGTCTTGTACCTATCCTCATTAATAGTAACTTGTAGGGATAGGTCTTGTACCTATCCTCGGCAACCTATGTAGATTAGGCAACCACAAGGGTTGCCCCTAGATATAGATTGGGCAACCACAAGGGTTGCCCCTACAAACGATGAGAAGAAACACTTTATTTAATCCAAGCTACAAAGAATAATTCTCAATTATTCCGCCAAAAAGCACCGTATCCTCATCATAAAAAACGGCCCCTTGACCAGGTGTAATACCGAATTGGGGTTCGTCAAAAATCAATTTTAAGCGATCTCCCTCGGGGATGACCGTAACATCAGCAGCCGGCGATCGATAACGCAATTTGACCGTAGTTTTGATCGGTGTCGTAATTTCAGGAATAGAAACCCAATTAATTCGACTCACAAAACATTGATCCGCTCCCGCATTGGCGCGGTTAGCAACGACCACCCGATTCATCACCGTATCTAATTTAACCACATATAAAGGCTCAGGAGCGGCCACTCCTAAACCTTTTCTTTGGCCGATAGTATAGTGATGAATTCCTTGATGATGACCCAATATTTTGCCATCTAAACTAACAATTTCGCCCTCTTTTTTGTTAATATATTTATCTAAAAAACCCTTCATGGAACCGTGAGATTCAATTAAACAAAGGTCCTGACTTTCTGGTTTATTCGCAGTAGATAAACTTAATTCGGCTGCTATTCTTCTGGTTTCCTCCTTAGTTTGTTCACCCAAAGGAAATAACGAACCAGCTAACATTTCCTGAGTTAAATCATATAAAAAATAGGACTGATCTTTTTTGGGATCAATTGCTTTTAATAACTGATATCTACCCGTATTTTCATCATAACGAATACGGGCATAATGACCAGTGGCGATTTTATCAATTCCCCAGGTTTCCCTTGCATAATTTAACATGGGACCAAACTTCACCAAACGATTACATTGAGAACAAGGTAAAGGAGTTACTCCAGCTTGATAACCGGACACTAAAAAATCAATAATATGCTCCGAGAAAACGTCGCGACTGTCAACAATTACGTGTTCCATGCTTAATTGTTCACAAATTTTCGCCGCATCCACCATTCCTTCAGAACAACATTGCCCCTTACCCTTCATTAACCATAAAGTTAAGCCAATTACATCGTAACCTTGATTAACCAAACTGGCAGCGGCCACGGAGCTATCAACTCCTCCCGACATTCCTACGACAACCCTTTTCATCTACTATAAAAATAAAATAAATCAAATTATAGCAGAAAACGCAAATTGCTCATCATAATGATTTTACCAACTGTCTTGACAGGTATTAATTTTCATGCTTCTAAAGCCCAAAAAACCAGAATCATTGAGCCATATAAACAACTTAATTAGTATATAGTAAACTTAAATCAATTCTTCTGGGTGGTACGGGCATCTTGCCCGTAAGCGGCAATAAGCGGACTATTTGGTCAAAAAATACAATTAATTTTGTTTAGATACTTAGCTGTCAAAAAACTGTTTTTTTCAAAAATTTAGGTTATAATCTATGTCAAATAAAATATTTGAGTTATAAGCCATGAAAAAATCTTTAAAGTTGTTCACCAAGATCGGCAAATTTTCCTTACTTTCTTTGGTTTCCCTATCAATAATTTTACCAGCCGTTGCAGGAACAGTACCAAAAGCCCATCAATCTGAATCTCAACTTGTAGCACAGGCTTCAAAAAAACAACGGGTTGCTATTCTCGATTTTGACTTTAGTAGCATCAGTAACCCCACTCTCTTGGCTACTTTTCCTGGTATCGCCAAAGGCACAAGTGATATGCTAGTAAACTCTTTGGTTAATACGGGAGCTTATTCGGTCATTGAACGGAGTCAACTTGAGGCCGTGTTGGCGGAACAAAATTTAGGTGCATCAGGAGCCGTTAATGCTTCCACTGCGGCGCAAATCGGTAAAATACTCGGAGTAAAATACATTTTAATCGGTTCTGTCACCCAATTTGATATTCAAGAGAAAAACTCAGGTTTTAACGTGGGAGGTATTTTTGGCAATAAAAAACGCAAAGTTACAACGAATGTTCAATTAAACGTCAGAATGCTTGATACAACGACATCGGAAATTGTTGGAGCTTTTGAAGGACAAGGCAGCATGGAACAAAAAGATAGCTCAACTGCGGTCATGGGAATTGGTGGCGGAAGTGAAACAAATAATCAGCAACAACTGCTAACGGAATCAACAAGAATTGCCATTAAAGAAATCACCACCCAACTGGCGGATTTTGCCAAGAAATAAAACGGCAGATAATTGATATAGTAATTCCAAATAAAAATTAAACAAAAGTTTTTAGTTTGTTGTTTGACTTTATTCCTAAGAAGCGCTAAAGCGCAACTACGAACCTATTTTTCAACTGTTTTAATCTTAATTGGAATCACTATAATTGATAGTTATTAATTATCTACTGATTACTTATTTTTAATTGGCACTTTACTTAACAATAAATTTTCTAATTTTGATTAGAATTTATCTTAATTATAAAACTAGCTAAAACTTTATTTTATGCCCAAACCCTATTACTTGGCGACGACGATTTTTGGTGCTGTTGCTGCACTTGTTTTACAAGCACAGATTACGATCGCCGCATTACCGAGCAAAGAACTTGGTAAACTTGCTGGCCAAATTACTGTGCGTATTTTAACACCTGGAAGTCAAGGATCAGGGATTATCATTGATAAAAATGGTAACACCTACAAGGTTTTAACGGCCCGTCATGTAGTTGATAGTATTAATCCTGGTGAAGAATCCGACATCGAAACTTTTGACGAGCAATTACACGCTGTTAATACTCAAAATATTCAGTCTTTTGGTGATAAATGGGATTTAGCAGTAGTGGAATTTACCACTACGAAAAGTTATCAAGTTGGAGAAATGGGAGATTCTTCTAGTTTGTCTGTTGGTCAAAATATTTATGTTTCTGGTTTCCCCATTGCCACTGCGGCCATGACTGCTGTTACCCTTAATTTTACTGAAGGTAAGTTAACGGCCGTAAGTTCTAAACCTTTCGATGATGGTTATGGACTAGCTTATAATAATAATACCCTCCCTGGTATGAGTGGTGGTGTGGTTTTAGATGAAGAAGGCCTGGTTGTTGGGGTACATGGCAAGGCAGATGTGATCGAAACTAGGGAAACCGCAGATCCCAATATTAGAATTAAATCTGGTAATAATTTGGCCATTCCCATTAATTATTATCTTGGTTTAACTAAGCAGATTGATCTTGATCCCAATGCTCTGGCTAATCAAGAAACCACGGCTGATGATTATTATGTGCAAGCAGCACAAAAAAGTTTACAAAAAGATTATGAAGGAGCAGTTTCCTCCTTAGATCAGGCCATTACTCTTAATCCCGCTTATGACGATGCTTACGCCCATAAAGGTTTAGCCAATTATAAGCTCAAAAAATATGATCAGGCTATTAGTGATTGTAACAAGGCGATCGCCATTAATCCCCTGTCGGTAACAGCTTTTAATAATCGAGGAGCAGTCTATTCTTTGCTCAATAAACCAGGATTAGCCAAAGCTGATCAAGACCTTGCTTTGATTTTACTTGCTAATCTTAATGTAATACCCACTATTTTCCCAGGAGTAGTTTCGTTTCAATCCCGACTCCCCAGTGGAGTGACTTTTCGTAATTGTGCTAGGGGAGTCAATGAATGTTTAAGCCGATTTCCCCATTTACAGAGAAATTTGCAAGTTATTGGCGATAATGACGGAGTTCCCCTGGATAAATCCGAAGGTTATGCTTATTATAATCGGGCGATCGCCTATCTTAATTTACAAAGATATGCCGAAGCAAGGGAAAATTTACAACAATCCGCCAATCTTTATCAAAAACAGGGAAGCAAAAATATAGCGCAGAGAATTATTAATTTCCTGAACCAATTACCGAATTAAGTCCTAATAACTGTGAATAATATACAATGCTCACTAAAGATTTAATCTGCGGAGTGAACGGAAATGAAAATTAAAACTACTAAAAATTCGAACCAGACATCTTATTTATCGCTAATCATGGGAGGTGCTTTAGCGATGAGTCAAACAACGGCCGTGGGGCAAATTCCACCTCCGTTAATCAATGGTCTCCCTCCGAATCCTCCCATACCCGGAAATAAGGATAATCAAATTGATTTTGACGCGACACCCTTACCTCCTGTACCGAATATTATCCAGAAATTGCCGAGTAAAACGAATGTAACCACCATTACCCCAACCCCTCCTACTTCCCCTTCCCTTAAAATTCCTGTAACTGTTAATAATTCCACTACGAATCAGACTAATTTAAGTGGAAAAGGTTGGTATCGCGTGGATGTTTTTGGAGATAGTCCTCTGATGTTGGCACAAGTACAAAAACTCGAACCAAAAGCCTTTATTCGTAGTGGAGAAGGGCTCATTCAAGTGGGTATTTTTAGTGACCAAGTCAATGCACAAAAATTACGTCAATCCCTAGAGAAACAAGGATTACGCACTCAGATAATTGGTATGAATTCCAGCACCAATAAACCTTCATCTACTGTTAATTTACCCACTCGTTATCCTAAGAAAAAAGGCTATTTTGTTGTCATTCCTGCTGATGAAAAAAAATTAGCAAATCTTGTCGATCAAGTATTAGATTCTGGTATCGATAAAACCTCTCTTTCTCTACAAGATTATCCCCTCGGAAATCATCTTGGAATTGGACCTTTTTCTCGTCGTACTGATGCTCAACGTTGGAATGCCCATTTTCGCTCATTAGGAATGGATGCTCGGCTTTATTTTGGCAGGTAATTTATCAGTTGATAGTTGATAGTTGATAGTTGATAGTTGATAGTTGATAGTTGATAATTGATAGTAATCTGTTATTAATTATCAACCAATTTTTATTATTGATATTCTGATTGTTTTGAGTTTTAAAAAAATTATGAATAATCTTACCAAACAGAGAAAAAACCTTGAATCTGTGGTAGTAAATGCGGCACAAATGCAAGCAATTGAAACCAGTATTTTTGCCGCAGGAATGCCGATCGCCTCTTTAATGGAAAAGGCCGCACTTCTTACAGCAAAAAGAATACAAGAACTTTATTCCCCTTGTAAAGTGGGCGTTTTAACCGGTCCTGGCCATAATGGAGGAGATGCTTTAGTTATTGCGCGGGAGTTATATTTACAAGGTTATCAAGTAACAGTTTATGTTCCTTTTTCTCAGTTAAAAGAGTTAACTTCTCAACATTATAATTATGGGAAAAATTTAGGTATTTCTTTCGTTGAAAAGCTGGACTTATTAACAGATTGTGAGCTAATTATTGACGGTTTATTTGGTTTTGGTTTAACCCGTAATTTAGAAGGAGAAATTGCCACAATTATTAATACTATTAATAATTGGCAAAAACCCGTAATTAGTATTGATATTCCCTCCGGTATTCATACTGACACAGGCGAAATTTTAGGTACAGCAATTTGTGCTACCTATAGCTTATGTTTGGGTTTATGGAAATTGGCCTACTTCCAAGATCAAGCTTTACCTTACCTCGGAAAAGTCGAACGGATTGACTTTGGTATTCCCTTCCAGATGGTTTCTTCAATTTTAACTCCACACCAAGGAGAGAGCAAGATTTTTACCGAAACTATTGCGCAACAGTTTTTTCCCTCGTCAAACTTAGAAAAGAGAAATCAAGGAGACAACAAGATTTTTACCGAAACTATTGCGCAACAGTTTTTTCCCTCGTCAAACTTAGATAGGAGAAATCCAGCAAAAATAAAGATTTTTACCGAAACTATTGCGCAACAGTTTTTTCCCTCGTCAAAACCCGTAATCACCCATAAATATCAACAAGGCCACCTTTTGTTAATTTGTGGTTCAAATCGTTACGCAGGAGGCGCAATTTTAACGGCATTGGGAGCAAGATCATCAGGGGTGGGAATGCTGTCCGTTGCTGTACCAAAATCCATCAAACCCTTATTAGTTAACCATTTACCCGACGCTTTGATTATTGATTGTCCCGAAACTGACTCCGGTGCGATCGCCTCCGTTGCTGACCTCGATTTGAGCAAATATTCGGCGATCGCCTGTGGACCAGGATTAACCACCGAAGCTCAAACCGTGGTGGAATCTGTATTAGTGGCCAATGTTCCCCTGCTTTTGGATGCAGACGCATTAAACATCCTGGCGGAAAATAACTGTTGCGCAACAGTTGAAAACCGCAACGCTCCCACCATCTTGACTCCCCATTCAGGGGAATTTAAGCGATTATTTCCCCATATTGCCCTAAATGACCGCATTAACGCCGTAATTGAAGCCTCAAGAAATAGTGGGGCGATCGTCTTATTGAAAGGAAGTCGCACGGCGATCGCCACCCCCCCTAACCCCCCCTTTGAAGGGGGGGTTTACCTAATTCCTGAGAGTACACCGGCTCTAGCTCGCGGAGGGTCTGGCGATGTCCTAACGGGCTTAATAGGCGGCTTAATCGCTCAAAAAACAGCAACTGGTGACATATTTGCAGGGGGGGTGGTACTAGGAGCTTGGTGGCACGCGCAAGCCGGAATTTTAGCCGCTTCGGAAAGGAGCGACTTAGGAGTGGACGCATTTACCCTGTCGCAATATTTGTGGCGAATTAGCAGTAAAATTTCTCAAGAGGTGAAATCAAAAAATGTCAATGGATTTTACGGTGGCCATTCCGACTTTCAATGGAGCTAATCGTTTACCGAAACTTTTAGCAAAGTTATGTGAGCAAATTAATACGGAGCATTTTTCTTGGGAAATAATTATTATTGATAATAATAGCCAAGATAAAACTGCACAATTGATTCAAGAATATCAAGCAAACTGGAAACAGTCATTTTCTTTGAAATACTATTTAGAAACTGAGCAAGGTGCAGCTTTTGCTAGACTCAAAGCAGTTAAAGAAGCAAAAGGGGAATTAATTGGTTTCCTTGATGATGATAATTTACCTGACCAAAATTGGGTTTCATCCGCTTATTTATTTGGAAAAGATAGGCCAAAAATAGGAGCTTATGGAGGTCAAATTCACGGTGAATATGAAACAAAACCCCCAGAAAACTTTAACCGAATACAGTCATTTTTAGCCATTAGAGAACGAGGAGATAAACCCCATTTATATAATCCCATTTATTTAGATTTACCTCCCGCTGCTTCCTTAGTAGTGCGTAAACAAGCCTGGTGTGAATCTGTCCCCCATCGTCCTATTTTAACAGGTCCAACAGAACAACAAATATTAGGAGGAGAAGATTTTGAACCCTTACTTTATCTGCATAAATGTGGCTGGGAAATTTGGTATTGTCCGACCATGATTACCTATCATCAAATACCTAGTTGGAGATTGGAAAAAGATTACTTAATTTCCTTAATTCGAGGTTCTGGTTTATGTATTTGTCCTTTACGCCTAATTAATGCTAAAACATGGCAAAAACCCTTCGTGATGGCTAAAATTTTTCTAGGAGGTTTAATACGAGCCATAAAACACTTAATTAAGTATAAAACTAAAGTAAAAACAGATTTAATTCCCGCTTGTGAAATGCAATTTTATCTAAGCAGTTTAAGAAGTCCTTTTTATTTTCTTAAAACTGGCTTTGTTTCGCGGTTTATCTGCTTTGCTGGTAAAAATAAATCACAAATTTTGGAGGTGAATCAATGACAGAACCACAAATTACCCTAGTTATAACGCAACGGGAGCGTTTCAGTTATACAGCTCCTTCCCTAGAAAGCCTTTACGAGAATACAACTACTCCCTTTAAGTTAATCTATGTAGATGGCAACTCACCAACTCCCACAAAGCGCTATTTAGAACAACAAGCTCAAGCAAAAGGATTTCGCTTAATTCGGACGGAAAAATTTTTAGCTCCGAATCAAGCACGTAACCTGGCTTTATCAGAAGTTGATACAAAATATGTAGTTTTTCTTGATAACGATGTCCTCTTTACGTCGGGTTGGTTAGCTAAATTGAATCAGTGTGCAGAAGAAACGGGAGCTTGGTTAGTTGGACCACTTTATTGCGAAGGCAAACCCGAAGATCAAATTATCCACATGGCTGGCGGTTTGGCACATTTCCGAGACAAACAGGGGAGACGGCAGTTTTTTGAACAACATCGCTGGTCCAGAAAATCCGTTGAGCAAGTACGTTCCCAACTACAACGAGAAGAAACTGAATTGATCGAGTTTCATTGTGTATTGGTGCGTACTGAAATATTTGACAAGTTAAGTTTGAACGAAAAATTTTTAAGTACGGGAGAACACTGGGATTTATGTTTAGAAGTGCGCGAAAATGGCGGTACTATTTACTTTGAGCCAAATTCGATTATCAGTTATGTTGCGCCACCTCCCTTCGCTTGGTCAGATTTACCTTTTTTCTTCTTGCGTTGGAGTGAAGCTTGGAATCGCGATAGCTTGAATTACTTTAGGGAAAAATGGAATTTATCACCCGAAGACCCTTGTCTGAAGGGTCATTATATCTGGTTAAATCGCCATCGACAAAGACTGATCCGAGAGTCGATTCGTCAATATTTACCTTTCAAAAAAGGTGCTTGGCTGAATCAGCATATTTTGATGCCCCTAGAAAAGCAGTTGAATAAATTTTTGGTCCGTCAGTCAGCGCACAAAAATGAAGCGGTAAACAAAGTTACCGATTCTTAATCTTAAAAGGAAAAACGATGTCTATCTTTGCCCAGACCAACATTCAACTGTTCGACCAACTGTGTCGCCAAGGCTATTCCGAAACCGAACTAAACTGTATTTTGAAAGCATACAAGCTGGCCATATCCCTCTTTACAGGTTACTTTCGAGGGAACGGCAAAACCTTTATTGCACATTTAGTTGGTACTGCTAGTATTTTAACTTCTCTTAAAGCACCAGTGGAAGTGGTGGCCGCCGGTTTGCTGCACGCGGCCTATCTACAGGGTGACTTTGGCGATGTCAAAAAAGGTATCTCTAATAAGCGACGAGAACAAATTAGACTTGCAGTGGGGCCAGATATTGAGGAATATATTGCCAAATATACTGCTTTGCCGTGGAATGAAGATCATATATCGGCGATCGCACCAACTCTGAATACTCTTAATCTTGGCGATCGCCAGGTTATCTTGATGCGTTTAGCAAATGAATTAGAAGATCATTTAGATGGGGGAATTCTTTACTGTGCTAATTTTGAAAAACGACTACGGTATGTTCGCAGTAGCGGCGATTTAATGGTGAAAATGGCTCAAGAATTAGGTTATCCCAGTTTAGCCTCCCAACTGGAACGAGTTTTTCAGGAAGTTACTTCAGCTAAGATTTCGGTTGGACTTCGTAGCACTAATAATTATTCCTTTCAAGTTGCACCCAAATCTTACCAAAAGCGTGCTTTATTTGCTTGGCAAGATCGACTTGTGTTAGGAAAGAATTTTTTAGCTTCTCAGTTGCGCCGTTTCCTAAAAAAATAACTAGAGAACTAAAGTAAAAACAGAGCTAATTCCCGCTTGCGAAATGCAATTTTATCTAAGCAATTTGGCAAGTCCTTTTTATTTTATTAATAATTTTTTAGGGACTTTTTTACATGGGTAAATTACATTCTTGGTGGTGCGTCACCTCTAAAAAATTGCAATTAAAAAGTTAATTTGTCAAGGTGACACACCCTACAAGTTAACAAAAACTAAACAAAAACTAATTAAATTATGAGATATTACGTTACCTTATTTGATAGTAATTATTTGACCCGTGGATTGGTAATGTATCGGTCTTTATTACGATTTGAAACTGATTTTCATCTTTGGATTATTTGTTTTGATGACTTAATGTATGAAGTTTTAACGAAAATGCAGTTAGAAAAAGTGACTTTAGTTCCTCTTGATGAATTTGAGGATGAAAAACTTTTAGAATTTAAGTTAACTCGACCCAAAAAAGAATACTTTTTTACCTGTGCTCCTGCTTCGATTTTATACGTCTTAAACCATTTTCCCGAGGTAGAAACTGTTACTTATTTAGATACAGATTTAATGTTTTTTTCTGATCCAGAAACCATTTTTGCAGAAAATACCAATGCTTCAATTTTCTTAACTGAACATCGTTTTATCTCATGGTATCATCAACCAGAGCAGCAATATGGACGCTTTAATGTACAGTTTATGATGTTTCGTCGCACAGATTCGGGTTTAGCTGCCCTTAATTACTGGTTTGAACACTGTCTTTCCTTGCGTTATGAATCAGAAGATGATAATTATGGTGACCAAAAATGTCTTGACGACTGGCAACAACGTTTTGCGGGAGTTCATGTAGTGCAAAGTTTAGGAGCAGGATTAGCTCCTTGGAATGCTTCACAATATGCGATCGAAAAAAAAGAAGATCAAATATTTATCGAAACAGATCCACTAATTTTTTATCATTATTCAGGTTTCAAAATTTATGGCAATAATTTTGCTTATTTAAGTCCATCTTGTCCCTTTAAAGTGCAGAAAAATGTCAGAAATTTTATCTATAAACCTTATTTTAGGGAAATAAAACAAGCCTATCAAGACCTGCGAAAAATAGATCAAAACTTTAATAAAGGAATTGATAATCTTGTTGCTTCTGTAAATTCTTCAGAGAAATGGTATAAGAGATTAAAGTTTTTTTGGTATGAAATACGGATGGGAAGATATTATTTAGAAGGCCTTTTCTAAAATAATTTTGAGTATTAAGTTCGTTGTTGCGCTTTAGCGCTCTCCTCTTCGCTATTATATTGTTTGAGGACTAAAGTCCAACAACGAACCAAATATCATAGTGTTTCATTTTTATTTGAAATTACTATAAATATAAGCAAAATGAACTTAAATAATATTGATCTTGTCGAACTTAGCCCATTTTATCACCAGAAAAAAGTAATTATTACCGGTGGTTTAGGTTTTATTGGTAGTAATCTGGCCCTTCGTTTAGTGGAATTAGGAGCTGATATTACTTTGGTGGATTCCATGATCCCTGATTACGGAGGCAATCTCTTTAATATCGAACCGATCAAAGATAAAGTAAAAATCAATTTTTCCGATGTCAGAGAACCTTATAGCTTGGAATACCTAATCAAAAACCAAGATTATCTCTTTAATTTGGCCGGTCAAGTCAGCCATATTGATAGTATGACCGATCCCCTAACGGATTTGGATATTAATACAAGAGCTCAAGTGTTTATCCTGGAAGCTTGTCGCCATTTTAATCCAGCCATTAAGGTGGTTTTTGCGAGTACCCGTCAAATTTACGGAAAACCCCAATATTTACCCGTAGATGAACGTCATCCCTTATATCCCACCGATGTTAACGGGATTAATAACATGGCAGGGGAATGGTATCACACCCTTTATCATAATGTTTATGATCTCAATACCGTTTCTTTGCGTTTGACTAATACCTACGGTCCGAGACAACTTTTGAAACACAATCGTCAAGGTTTTATTGGTGTTTTTATCCGACAACTAATTCAAGGTGAAAAAATTAGAATTTTTGGCGATGGACAACAAATTCGAGACATGAATTATGTGGATGATGTCGTCGAAGCTTTATTAAGGGCCGGAGCGAAACAAGAATGTAACGGACAAGTCTATAATTTAGGTGGTTCTGAACCGATTAATTTGTTAAATTTAGTGCAATTATTAATCGAATTAAATGGGGGTGGTGAATACGAAGTCATACCTTTTCCTCCTGACAAAAAACGCATTGATATTGGCGATTATTACGGTGATTATCGCAAATTTTCACAAATGACAGGTTGGCAACCACAAATATCCCTTCGGGAAGGTTTTGGGAAAATGTTAGCTTATTATCAGGAAAATTTAGCTCAATATTTAAGTTAAAACACAAGTACAATAAAAAAACTAAAATTAGATATTTTTTATCACTCCACAGTAATGAAAATAAATCATTATTGGTGGCAAACTTACTAAAAAACCGATTCTATTATTGAAAAATTTGCTCTAGCACTTAGAAAATTTATGAGGACTCTTTTCCCCCCTCTCCCTTTGGGATGAGGGGGGTAGGGGGGTGAGGGGTAGCTCTCATTTAATCTGAAAATGCTATATAATAAGCTGACATAATTTATTACCAAAAAAATGTCCTACAGTCAATTTACATTAGAAGAACTTGAAGATAAATTTGCTATTAAAATAGAAGATAAATTAGAAATTTTCTCGAAAATTCCTGAAGCTGATTATAGTGAGTTCTTAAAAAATATTTTAGAATATAATATTCCTTTAGCTTTAGAAATTGCCACGGAAAAAGCCAAATCAGAAATGATTATCGCACCCATATTGATTGAACTTAGACAACAATTTAATTCTCAAATTAGTTTGTTTTCAGGGAAAGAATTTAATGTGGATGTTGCAAAAGGTTTAAATGGTTTTTGTGATTTTCTCATTAGTAAATCTCCTTCTCAATTAATGATTAAATCACCCGTTGTCATGTTGGTGGAAGCTAAAAATGATAATATTTCATCTGGTTTAAGTCAGTGTATTGCTGAAATGATAGCTGCTCAAATTTTTAATCAAAAACAAGGTAATAATATTAATACAATTTATGGTATTGTCACCACGGGCACTAATTGGAAATTCCTAAGATTAACCCATTCCCTTGTGGAAGTTGAAGCACTTGAATATTTTATAAATAATGTGGGCAAAATATTCGGGATTCTCAAAAGTTTTATTGAATCAACTTAATTAATCAGATTTTATAGCATTTTTAGTTGCCCTCACCCCCTACCCCCCTCATCCCAAAGGGAGAGGGGGTAGGGGGTGAGGGGGTATATAACACTTAATCAGATTTTACTCGCAAACTGTACCTTAATTAATAATTGAAAACTTGTCTATAAATAAGTAATAAAAAGATGAAAATACCCTTTGGTAATCTCAAAAGACAGTATCAAAATCTCAAAGAATCTCTGGATATTGCTACCCAAAAAGTTTATGATAGTGGTTGGTTTATTTTAGGTAAAGAACTCCAAGAATTTGAAACTAATTTTGCTAATTATTGTGGTGCTAATTATGCTATTGGAGTGGGTTCTGGGACGGAAGCTTTACATTTGTCGTTAGTTGCTTGTGGAATTAAGCAGGGTGATGAAATCCTGACTGTTTCTAATACTTGTGTCCCCACTTTATCCGCGGTAACTTTTGCCGGAGCTTTACCCGTTTTTGTGGATATTAATGAACACAGTTACACCATGAATCCTAGTTTAATTGAAAGCCGAATTACTGACAAAACTAAGGCAATTATTCCTGTACATTTATATGGTCAATGTGTTGACATGAAGCCGATTCTTGATCTTGCTAATAAATACAATTTAGCAGTAATTGAAGATTGCGCTCAAGCTGCGGGAGCTAAATATGACGGTAAAATGGCTGGTACAATGGGCAATCTGGGAGCTTTTAGTTTTTATCCTAGTAAAAATTTAGGCGCTTTTGGTGATGGTGGTTTAATTTTAACCAATGACTCAAAATTAGCGGAAACTGTCGTAAAATTGCGTAATTATGGTCAAGACCAGCGTTATTATCACAGTATTAAGGGTTTTAATAGTCGTTTAGATGAAATTCAAGCAGCAATTCTCAATGTTAAGTTACCTTTACTTGATGGATGGAATCAACAAAGACGGGCGATCGCCAAACGTTATACAGAAGCTTTTACTCCCCTCGGCCTAATTTGTCCCACGGAAGCTGTAAATTGTGATCATACTTATCATCTCTATGTAATTAGATAGGACTTACGCATTGACAACAAAAGATAAATATGCATTCACTCTTTTGAGGTAACGAAAAACTTAGTTATTGAGAAATAGTAAATTCTGGCGGTAAA
>JAABRE010000061.1 GCA_011391125.1 Synechococcales cyanobacterium S06 | reverse complement strand
AGTTAAAAAAAGGGATAATTCATCCTAGTCAAACTAATATTTACTTAAAAACAAAGGTAAAAAAAGCCGAACAAGTGAGGATTATTCCTAAGAAAAGAGCTTATATAATTGAGGTAGTTTACTCAATTGAAATAACCGAAAACCTTTTACCTAAAAAAAGAGTAGCCGCCATAGATTTAGGATTAAATAACTTAGCAACTTTAAGTAGTAATTTACCGAATTACAAACCTAAAATCTATGATGGAAGAGCTTTAAAAGCCGTTAATCAATATGCGAATAAAGAAACTGCTAGGTTACAATCTCACTTAAAAGAAACCAGAATTACTAAAAGAATTAGTAAAATTTGGCAAAAAAGAAATCAGAAAATGGATTATTACTTCCATTGCACAAGTAAAGCAATTATAGCAGAACTTGTTAGAAACCAAATTGGTACATTAATTATTGGCTGGAATCAAAATTTTAAAGACTCAATTAATATTGGTAAAATTAATAACCAAAAATTTGTTAATATTCCCCATAAAAGACTGATAGAGCAGTTAAAATATAAAGGATTATTGGCGGGAATTGAAGTTATTGAAACCGAAGAATCTTACACTTCTAAATGTTCAGCCATAGATTTAGAACCCCTAAAAAAACACGAGCAATATTTAGGAAAAAGAATTAAAAGAGGATTATTTAAAACTAGCCAAGGAAAGTTAATTAATGCTGACTTGAACGGTAGTTTAAATATTGGTAGAAAAGTAGGGGGAAATGACTTTATTGTCTCATCTCCTAGTGGTTGCGTAGTTCAGCCTATCAGGATTCGTCCTTATCAACAAAAAATCTAGTCAAGGAATATTTTTCTATATTTTTTGCAACTATTTCCGTAATGATGGTGACAAAACTGAACCGAAGTTTACAGAAGTGACAGGAGGGGATAATCCTTTAGATCAGGTTGATGTGGGTTTTGGTGATGCTACTGTCAGCTTGCTTGACATTGACGGCGATGGTGATTTAGACGCTTTTGTCAGTACCTCCGAATACTCCTACGATTACTACTCTGGTGGTGGAAGTTTCAGTGGCAAAATTAAATATTTCCGTAATACGGGTAGTAAAACTGAACCAGAATTTAAGGAAATTACCGGGAAAAATAATCCTCTCAATGGTATTGAATCGGGAACCGATCAGGTGAGTTTCTTTGATATTGACAAAGATGGCGATCAAGATGCTTTCGTTGGCAATACTTTATTCTTAAATGAAGGTAGCGTCACTAAACCCAAGTTTGTGGAAACTACACCCGAAAATAATCCTCTCAATGGTATTTTGGGCCATCCTAATTTTGCAGACCTTGACGGTGACGGCGATCAAGATGCTTTGATTAGTGGTGATTCCCTTAGAGTTTTACTCAATCAAGGTGACAATAGTTTTGTGGAATTGAGTGGGGAGACTAATCCTTTTAACAATTTATCTTTAGGTGGGAATGTTCGTCCTAGTTTCGCTGACCTTGATAATGATGGAGATGTGGATGGTCTGGTCGGACAAGAGAATAAGATTATCTTCTTTGAAAACTTAGACATTGACGTTAATGAAGCTCCTGTTGCGGGTAATGATAACATCGTTACCGTTAAAAATGCAGCGATCATTGTTTCCGATTTCTTGTTCAATGACGCTGATCCCGAAGGCGAAAATATCAGTTTAGATAAATTTGACAGTACCTCCAAAAAAGGTGGTGAAGTTATCCAAGTTGGTGATGATTTTGTGTATATTCCCAAGAACAATTTTACTGGTCAGGATAGTTTTACCTATACTATTTCCGATGAAAGTGGTCTGAGTAGTGTCGCTAAAGTGTCGATTTTTGTGGCCACAAATGGTAAGGATAATCTGAAAGGTGATCAACAAGATAACCTGATTAATGGCTTTGGTGGTAATGACAACCTGAAAGGTTTAGACGGTAATGATACCCTCATTGGTGATCTCGGTAATGACGTTCTTGACGGTGGTAAGGGTGCTGATCTTCTTGACGGTGGTCAGGGAAATGATACCTACATTGTGGATGATCAGAATGATTATGTGCGGGAAGCGTCCTCTAAAGGTAATGATACCATCAAATCCAGTGTTACTTATACCCTACCTTCTGAGGTGGAACATCTGATTCTCACGGGTAGCAAAAAAATTGATGGTACTGGTAATTTTTTCGATAACAAAATTACTGGTAATAACGGTAATAATCAGTTATTCGGTGGTTTCGGTGGTAATGATACCCTTGATGGTGGTAAAGGAAACGATACCCTTGATGGTAGTTGGGGTGATGATCTTTTAACCGGAGGAGCAGGTAAAGATACCTTTGTCTTAGGTCTAGGTAGTGATACAATTTCCGATTGGAAAGAAGGCGATCTTTTGGACTTACCGGAAACTCTTGGTTTCGCAGATTTGACTATTGCGGCTGATCCCGTTAACAGCAAAAATGTTTTAATTCTTGTGACTGGAACTCCGGATTTACTGGCAACTCTTAACAACGTTGATTTAACCAGCGTTAGCTTGACTACTACCGACTTTATTTAATCATCAATTGTCAGGTGGGTTAGGTGGGGGATAAATCAAAACCCCATCTTAAATTGATAGCGCTAAAGCGCAACAACAAACCCTCTTTATTCGTAAATTGTAGTAAATTGTAGGGTGGGTTAGGTGGGGGATAAATCAAAAACCCCATCTTAAATTGATTTATCCACCGTAACCCACCACCAGGTAAAATCTAGGGTTTCGTATCTCTACCCAACGGAATTAAAGAGCGAAAAGCTTTGTATTTGTTAATTAATTTTTAATTTGTTATTGTTTAAGTTAGTTACAAGATATCAAAGGTAATAACAATGATTGATTTTTATACAGTTGTCTTAAGAAAAAGCGCAGATTATTGGGTTGCATTGTGTTTAGAAAATGGTTTAGTAGGTCAGGGAAAATATCAAGAAGAAGCTATTAATAAGCTGAAGGAAGCAATTCAAAGTTGGCAAGAAATCGCTAATAACAAGGATGTTTATAAATCTCCTATTTCTGTTCAAGAATTACATGAATTTTTAACTATTGAAACCCAAAAACCAGTCGATGAAGTGTTTGAATTGAGAGCAGTTTATGCCTAAAAATTTACCTTCCCTTAAACCAAAACAATTAATTAAGCTGTTAGAAAAAGCTGGCTGTTCTTTTTATCGACAAGGAAAGGGTGATCATGCTATGTATATTCGTATTGTGGATAATAATAAGAGAATTGTTCCTATTGATATGGGAGCAAAAGAGATGTCTCCAGCTTATATATTAAGGATTTTTAGACAGTTTGGTTTTAGTGATCAGGAAATTGATAATTTATTAAGTTAAATTTATGAGTTTATTTAAGTTACAAGCACCTTTTAAACCTACCGGAGATCAACCCAATGCGATCGCCCAATTATTAACATCTTTAGCCCAAAAAAACCGTTTTCAAACCTTATTAGGAGCTACGGGTACAGGTAAAACTTTTACCATTGCTTCTGTGATCGAAAAATATAATAAACCCACCTTAGTTTTAGCACATAATAAAACTTTAGCTGCGCAATTGTGCAATGAATTAAGACAATTTTTCCCTGAAAATGCAGTGGAATATTTTATTAGTTATTATGACTATTATCAACCCGAAGCTTATCTTCCTGTGACTGATACTTATATCGAAAAAACATCCTCTGTTAATGATGAAATCGATATGTTAAGACATTCGGCAACTAGGTCCTTATTTGAACGTCAAGACGTAATTGTGGTTGCGTCTATTAGTTGTATTTATGGCTTAGGAATGCCCGTTGAATATTTAAAAGCTGCAATTAAATTAGAAATAGGAAAAGAGTATAATCAAAGGGAATTATTAAAGCAATTAGTGACGGTTCAATATAACAGGAATGATACCCAATTATCCAGGGCAAATTTTCGGGTTAGGGGCGATATTTTAGAGATAGTTCCTGCTTATGAAGATCGAATTATTAGAATCGAATTTTTCGGAGATGAAATAGAGGCTATTCGTTATCTTGATCCAGTTACCGGGGAGATATTAAATAGTTTAAATTGTGTCAATATTTATCCCGCGCGTCACTTTGTTACTCCAGAAGATCGGTTAAAAGAAGCTTGCCAAAATATTAGGCAGGAATTAGACTTAAGATTAGTAGAATTACAGGATCAATGTAAATTAGTTGAAGCGCAAAGATTGGAACAAAGAACGCGTTATGACTTAGAACTTTTTGAGGAAATTGGTTACTGTAATGGGGTGGAAAATTACTCCCGTCATTTAGCAGGAAAAAACCCTGGTCAACCTCCTGATTGTTTAGTAGATTACTTTCCCGATGACTGGTTATTAGTAGTAGATGAATCCCATGTTACTGTACCACAAATTCGGGGAATGTATAACGGAGATCAAGCGCGGAAACAAGTATTAATTGACCATGGTTTTAGATTACCAAGTGCGCGGGATAATCGTCCTTTAAAAGCGGAAGAATTTTGGCAAAAAGTTAATCAATGTATTTTCCTTTCTGCTACTCCTAGTCCCTGGGAAATTGAACAATCTAATGGGCAAATTATTGAGCAAATTATTAGGCCTACGGGAGTGGTAGATCCCGCTATCTATGTACGTCCTACCGATGGTCAAGTAGATAATTTGCTAGGGGAAATTAAGGACAGAATTAAAGGCAAAGAAAGGGTGTTAATTACTACTTTAACTAAGCGAATGGCCGAGGATTTAACTACTTATTTTCAGGAGCGACAAATTAAGGTTCAATATTTACATTCTGAGATACAATCTATTCAGCGAATTGAAATTTTACAAGGGTTAAGAAATGGAGAATTTGATGTCTTAATTGGGGTGAATTTATTGCGAGAAGGTTTGGATTTACCGGAGGTATCTTTGGTGGTTATTATGGATGCTGATAAGGAGGGTTTTTTACGTTCAGAAACTGCGATTATTCAGACCATTGGACGCGCTGCACGTCACATCAAAGGAGCGGCTATTTTATATGCAGATAACCTGACTAAAAGTATGGCAAAGGCGATCGAAGAAACCGAAAGAAGACGTAATATTCAGTTGCAATATAACCAAAAATATGGTATAATACCACAGCAAATAGTTAAAAAATCTAGTAACTCAATTCTCTCATTTTTGGATATTTCTCGCCGTTTAAATAGTCAGGAGTTAGAAAAAGTTTATCAACAATCCGATGATTTATCCTTAGACAAAGTACCTGAATTAATCGAACAATTAGAAGCAAAAATGAAGGAAGCTGCGCAAAAATTAGAGTTTGAAGAAGCGGCTAAATATCGAGATCAAATTAAACATTTAAGGGATAAATTATTAGGTCATTAATTAAATTTTGGAGGTGAAAAAATGAATACTATTACTTTAAAATTACCCCGTTTATCCACGGAAGATTTTATCGAAATTTGCCAAGAAAATGAGGATTTACAATTAGAAAAAACCGCACAAGGAGAATTAAGTATTATGTCACCAACCTATTCTTGGACTGGAAAAATAAACTTTATTTTAATTGCTCAATTGGGTGCTTGGATTGAGCAAACTAACTTAGGAATTGGTTTTGATTCTTCCAGTGGTTTTATTCTTCCTGATGGTAGTATTAAATCTCCTAATGTTTCTTGGATCAGTAATGAAAATTGGGATAAACTAACAGAAACTGAGCAAAAAAACCAGTTTTCTCCTATTACTCCTGATTTTATTATTGAGTTACGTTCTAGTACAGATTCCTTAAAAAAATTACAGTCAAAAATGCAAGATTATCTCAGCAATGGGATTAAATTAGGTTGGTTAATTGACACGGTAAATCAAAGATTAGAAATCTATCGTCAAAATCAAGAAGTGGAAATTTTAGAAGGTCCGTCGGATATTTCAGGAGAAGATATTTTACCCGGATTTGTGTTAGATTTACGCAAAATTTGGGCTTAATTTTAGCTTATTATTAATAACATTTTCGGATTGAATGAGATATAACCCTCACCCCCCCAACCCCCCTCATCCCAAGGGGAGAGGGGGAAAACATTTTGTAGAAATATGGAAACTGCTATAATTAAATTTGGAGGTTACAAAATGAACAGTTTTACTTTAAAATTACCCCGTTTATCCACGGAAGATTTTATCGAAATTTGCCAAGAAAATGAGGATTTACAATTAGAAAAAACCGCACAAGGAGAATTAAGTATTATGTCACCAACCTATTCTTGGACTGGAAAAAGAAATTCCGCTTTAATTGGTCAATTATGGTGGTGGAACAATAATGCAGAATTGGGAATTGTTTTTGATTCTTCCAGTGGTTTTACCCTTCCTGATGGTAGTATTAAATCTCCTGATGTTTCTTGGATCAGTCATGAAAATTGGGATAAACTAACAGAAACTGAGCAAAAAAATCAGTTTTCTCCTATTACTCCTGATTTTATTATTGAGTTGCATTCTAGTACAGATTCCTTAAAAAAATTACAGTCAAAAATGCAAGATTATCTCAGCAATGGAGTTAAATTAGCTTGGTTAATTGACACGGTAAATCAAAGATTAGAAATCTATCGTCAAAATCAAGAAGTCGAAATTTTAGAAGGTCCGTCGGACATTTCAGGAGAGGATATTTTACCCGGATTTGTGTTAGATTTACGCAAAATTTGGGATTAGATTAATAGCGATAAAGCGCCACAACAAACCGAGTTTTTTATTTAATAATATGAGGTGAAAAAATGAATACTATTACTTTAAAATTACCCCGTTTATCCACGGAAGATTTTATCGAAATTTGCCAAGAAAATGAGGATTTACAATTAGAAAAAACCGCACAAGGAGAATTAAGTATTATGTCACCAACCCATTCTTGGACTGGCAAAATAAACTTTGTTTTATATTTACAATTAGGTATTTGGAACGAAAAAACTAACTTAGGAATTGGTTTTGATTCTTCCAGTGGTTTTACCCTTCCTGATGGTAGTATTAAATCTCCTGATGTTTCTTGGATTAGTAATGAAAATTGGGATAAACTAACAGAAACTGAGCAAAAAAATCAGTTTTCACCCATTGCTCCTGATTTTATCATTGAGTTACGATCTAGTACAGATTCCTTAAAAAAATTACAGTCAAAAATGCAAGATTATCTCAGCAATGGAGTTAAATTAGCTTGGTTAATTGACACGGTAAATCAAAGAGTAGAAATCTATCGTCAAAATCAAGAAGTCGAAATTTTAGAATATCCATTAGACATTTCAGGAGAGGATATTTTACCCGGATTTGTGTTAGATTTACGCAAAATTTGGGATTAATTTTAGCTTATTATTAATAATAATAAATAATTGGTGCGTCACTATTAAAATTTAATTATTTAGTTCATAATTTGTCGATGTGACGCACTCCACTAATCATTATTTTAGCTCAAAATTGTTGGCAAATAATGATTGTAAACGTTCAATTGTTGTACCATTTGGGTATAATAAATCGCCTTTTCCTAATAGTTGAGCCGCCATTTTTTGCCCTGATCCTAACATCATTTCTGACTCAGAAGCTGCTTTGGTTAATAATGAAACTCGACCGGGTAAATTTGAGCGAATTAAGGGCGTAATGATTTTTGCTTCAGGTCTTTGTGTTGCAATTATTAAATGAATCCCTGCTGCTCTTGCTTTTGCTCCCAATCTTTTGATACTGGTTTCTAATAATTGAGCGGTCTTTTTTTCTGCCATAAAATCAGCATATTCGTCAAAAATACAGACTAAATGAGGTATTTTTTGAGTCGAATTTTTCTGGTTATAGGTTTTGATATTATTACATTTATTCTGCTCTAAAATTTTATATCTGTTTTCCATTTCTTCCACTAATTCCTGCATTAAATTAATCGCAGGTTCTTCTTCCTTAATAATGGGGTGATATAACCAAGAAATCGCCTCAAATTCAGGGAAAGTAACCCGTTTTGGATCGACTAAAATCACCTTTAAATCTTGATAAGAATAACGCACTAATAAACTTAGTAATAAAGCGCGTAAAAACTCACTTTTTCCACTTCCAGTAGTACCTGCAATAAGGAAATGACAGGTATTAGGATCAGTTAAATCTGCTTCAATTAATTTACCTTCTAAATTAACACCGATCGCAATTTTTAAACTATCAGTAATCTGGCAATTTTCCTGATGAGATAAATACTGTTCAAAATAGGCAGTTTCCCTATTTTGACGGGGAATATCCACACTAATAAAACCTGCTTGAGGTTGGATTAAAGGAGGTGATTGTAACCCTAATTGTACTTGTAAATCTGAACTTTTGTTAATAATACTAACTACTTTAACACCTAATTCTGGCTTAAGTTTAATCCGAATAAAACTAGGAGCAATAATTGAACCTTGATAATTAACATTAATACCAAAACTATTTAAAACTTTAACTAAATTTTCTCCTATTTCTTGACTATTAATAGGTTCTTTTTGGGAAATTTCGACAGGAGATAAAGTGAATTGAACAGGTTTTTTTATCTCGGTTTTTTTAGCACTAAGAAACATTTTTTTACAAGTAGTTTCTTGAGGACAAATGTGACAAAACTGCTCCTGATTAGTAGCAGGTATTAGTTCTCGTTTACCTTTTAACCATTGCTGAATTTGCTCTGATTTTTCCTGACTAATTTTAGTTATAGTTTCTTCAATTTGTGGCCAAGAATAAGTAACCGTTTTTAGACTCGGTAAAACCACATAATTAACAGATTTTAGGGTTAATTTCTGTGATAATTTATGGCTAACTAAGGCAATTTGTGCTAAGGTTGCTTCAGTTTCTAAAGATTGATTAAACTCAAGTTCAATAAAGATTAAAGCTTGTTTTTCTTTCTCATAAAGAATAAGATTATTAAAAGAATCATCCCGAATAAATGTCTGTTTAATTAATTCAGTAATTTGATAGTATTTCCTATTATTAACTAAAACCGAAGACCAAAGTTTAATTACTTGAGTTAAAAATTGCCATGTTTCCTGTAAAATTACTGCTTTTTGTGATCCAGTTTGATCAAGAAAAGGATAGAAACTCACCTTATATAAAATAGTTTGAATTTCTTGACTAAGATTATTTATGTCTAAGTTTTCAGGATCAAAAACTTTGCTAAATTCCTCATTGGTATTAAACTTAATTACAAAATCGATCATCAATTGAGAGAAATATTTACTAATTTCTGATAAATGTTCATCTTTAATCCAATTAGTGTCAACCTGTTTTTGATGTCCCAAATAAAACAAACGAGGACATTCATAACTAAGTTTAATTAACTTAATACTAAAATTTAAGTTAATTTTTATGGGTAATTGATGAGAAATTTTTAATAAATCTTCCCTCATATTTTTAGCCTTAGAATAACGATTTTCAGTTAATAATTGTAAGGATTTTTGTAACCATGGTTTTAAAGATTCGGGAATTTCCTTATGATGGGAAAAAAAGTAATCAAAATCAATTTGATAATTTTCCACATCAAAATTAGTGGGTTTCTGATATTTTACTTTTAATTTATACAGTTCATTTATGGAGGTTTTAGACTTAGTAATTAAACCTAAACTAACCATACCTAAAGAATATAAATCACTGGCAAAAATTGTTTTACCGGATCCTTGTTCAAGGGGTGCATAAAGAGTTGTACCAATAATTGTACCAGTTTTTATTAAATCAGCATTTTCCACATTTTTAATAATACCAAAATCAATTAAAACTGGTTTTTTATCTCCCGTACTACGAATAATAATATTTTCTGGTTTAATATCACGGTGAATTATATTTTGTTCATGGATAAATTCTACTATTTCTAACAGGGATAAAATAATATCAATTGCTTGTTTAATCTCAAAATCACTTTCGTCTAAAAACTGCTCTAAGGTTTCTCCATCTATATATTGCTGAATTAAATAAAAGTTACCTTGAAACTCAAAAAAGTCATATACTTCTGGTATTTGACCATGATTACCAAGACTTTGTAATGCTTTTGCTTCTTGTTTAAATTTATCTAATAAATACTGATTTTTTTTGGGATCATCGCCTAATCTTTGCGCTTTAGCGACATAATTTTTCTCAATATTAGAGTTAATATCTCTGACTAAAAAAGTAGCCCCAAAACCACCTTCTCCTATTTTCTTTATTACTTCATATTTATCACTTAATTTATATCCCTGTTTAATCTCATCAATATTCTTTTTTTTAGCAAATAAATTTTGAAACATATTATTAGCCCCTTTTATAGTTAATAATTTTTCATGGACATAAGCTAAATATACCACATCCATTTTGGCATATTTTAACTGTTTTGGTGTTAATGGTCTTTTTCCCCAATCGCTTTGTTGCTCGTTTTCAATTTCAGTTTGGGAAAAGTTACATAATTCCACAGCTAAAGTTTTTAATTTTAAATTAGTTGTACTTAAACGTTTTTTGCCAATTTTTTGAGCAATTTGATAGGTACAAGTTACATTATTTACTAATTCTTTACCTCCTAAATATCTGACATCAAAACTCGCATTATGAAAAACTTTTTCTATTCCTGAATTGCCCATTATTTGCTTAATAAAATAAGTGGCTAATTCTGGTTTATTTAAAACATCTAAAAGATAAACATTTTCGCCATTAATATCATTAAATTTTCCTAATATTTGGATTAAAGATAATTTAGGATTTGGCGTTTTCCAGTCAGCAATTTCTGTATCTAACCACAGGATAGAATAAGTAGTTAATTTATCAATTACGGTTTTAATGTCGTCAGAATTAGTTAAATAAAACATGGTTACAAAATTTCAAGTTATTAAAGTAGGATGGGCCAAAATTTGTTAATTTTCAACTCAAAGTTTAAATTGTTGTTTTTGCCCACCCTAATCAGGTAAAAAGTCATTATTTAAAGTTTGTTCTGGTGAAAAAGGAGAATCAAAGGGAAAAATATCAAGAGGTAAACCAGTTTCTGTAGCAGCTAAATCCCTAGCATCCTGATAAGATTCCTTAAAAATTTCTTGATAATATCGCTTTAAACTTGGACTTATTTGAAAGGCCTTTCTTAACCTTCTTCGATGTTCTTTAATGGTATAAAGCCAACTATTAGTTCTTTTTTTCGGTTGATATTTATATTTAAGTAAGTGTATTAAAAGCACTACTAAATTACTCTCAAGACTATTTTTTTCACTTCTTCCCATTGCTTCTAATTCTTCAATTAAATTATCTAAATCAATTTCTGTTAATTGGCCTTTTTTTAGTTGGTTAACAATGGTTTTAATCCACAAACAAAAATCTTGATCATATAAAGTTTGTTGTTGTAAATTTAAGGTTTTCATGGCGTTTTGATTACTAATTAGTGTCAAGACAAAAATCAATTATAACAATATTTTATCTATTGTAATTAAGGTCAGGTGGGCAAAATTTGTTAATTTACAACTCAAAGCTTAAATTATTGTTTTTTGCCCACCCTAAAACATTATTGTGGAATTAAACAAATTGTCTGTTCTTGTGGTTTGGCCTGAGGATTTAAAATCCGAATTATTGATTCATCACATAATTCTTGAATAACCTGATTTATGTCGGATTCATTAACTTGACCAATGAGATTAATAACATTTTGAATTAGGGCTATTTTACCCATCATGTGGTTAGTTTTAAGGAGATTACTAACAACTTCTTTAACTTTATTAAGAGGAGGTGGAGGTATAATAATTGGTTCTATAATACCTAAATCCTGTAATAAAACACAATCTTTTAATACCTCAGATTCTCGCACTAATTCTTGATATTCTGATAAGTCAATTGTATCATTATTTATGATTAAATCTTGAGTTTCGGCAGCATTTGCTAACACTTGATAGGTTCGTAAATAATGCACTGAATCAAGATGGGGACAAATATGATGGCAGGTTGGTTGGTTATGAAAAATAAGCTGATATTTTTTGTAACCCGAATTATTGGCTTTTCCTAAAGTTTCCGCCCTAATTAATGTTAAGGAAGTTGCTATTTTTTGCTTAATTGATTTGTCACAAGCATCCATGGCATAATTTAAGCTTCTCAAGTTAGCTTCTTCATACCAAAGTAACCCTATTTTTTGATTTTTATAATCTTGAAAAATCAAGGAATAAGATTTAAAAGAAGGACTAGGTAAAAACTTATCTCGAATCACTTTAACCCCTAAACATTCCAAGGCATTTTTTAACATTTGCTTAAGTTCAAGGGTAGAAAAATGCTTAATGTGGGTGATATTTTTTTGCTGTTTAGTTAATTCATGTTGCCAAGTTAACTTAAATGAAGCTAGTTTTTTTTCCTCTGGTGGAGGAGAAACTGGTTCTCCTATAATGGTCGATTTATAATCAGAAAATAGCTTATTTCCTAACTTTAAACAAACTCTTAAATTAATTTTATTACTTTGGGAATAAGTCTCTAATTCTTGTTTAGTTAGTGGCTCAATTTCCGAGGTAGGTTTAGGATTAACTTGGTTATGCAAGGGTGCAAGTCTTAATTTCCACAGTGCTAAAGCTTGTTCTAAATTAATTTTTTTAAGCTCAACTTTTGTCTCAAATCTAGCTAAGTCAGACTGAGGAATATTTTTTTTATTGAGCATCCATTTGTCTTTAATTATGCTAATAATGACACAAAAATTACGCCAAAAATCGTTATGAATTGTGGTATTAACATTAAAAACATGACTCATATCTATAGAACCATCGGGTAATTTTTGACCTAATTCTACCTGATCAAAACATAACACAATAGGTTTAGTTGCGTCAGAAATCCTACCAAAATTACCAATAATTCCCCTCGCGGCAGTTTCGGAGTCAATTACACTTTTGACACCCAATATTTTTAGGTCTTCTTCATCTAAATTAGCTCCTTTTAACCATTCACAAGCGGTAAAGTGATTTTCTGGTTTAGCGGCTAATTCATATAAAACACGAAAAAACTGTTTTGCTTCATAAATTCCACTGGGATAAGTGCCTTCAAAATTGCTGACAAATTGCGCTTTTTCGCCTAATAATTTACCCAACAAAGTCTTTTCTTTAAAAGCAGATAAACCCTTTAACCAAAGTTGTAATTGTGACTCGGTTTGGCCTTCGGGAATGTGCATTAAACTATCGACAAGATGACGCAAAGTATGTCGCCAAATATGCTCACTATCAGGACATGGATCAACATAAACAAAAAAGGCTTTTGGATTTAATTGTTTTTTTAGCCTTCCCAATAAATAACTTTTGCCACAACCGGAATCTCCCGTTAATAAAATACTGCGAGATTTTTGATCTGTTGCAACTAAACTAACAATTTGACTCATATAATTAAGGTCATTTTGATGAATGGAATCGATCGCTTTTTTATGATCTTCATTCCAAAAATTACCACTTCTAAAGGTAATGGGATCAAAGGGATTCGCTTCTCTTAATATTACTTGATCTAAAGGTTTCATAACTTTAATCTCCTCATTGGTTACACATTTTTGGGCAATTTAAAATTAATTTCCCCCTTAATAAAGGGGTTAGGGGGGATTGTATTTTACTCATTAACTATTAAGAAAAATAAGCGGCCACCCACATTTTGCGGAATACCAGCTTGTAATTGTTCGTTGCTATAACCCACTGCTTCGACGATGGAACTTATCTCTAATTTATCCTCACTTTCTAAGCGATATAATGCCTGATCTAATTCATCTCTAGTTAGAGGAGGTTGCAATTTATTCCTCAGATGAAATATGGGCAAATAATTCTCTGTTCCTAATTCATGATCGAGATCAATAATTGTCTGCAAAATTTCTGAATCTGTAGGTTTTCTGTCGAAAATTTGAGTAGTTGGAACGGTTTTAATATGGCTATTTTTACGCAAAAATGTTAGATAATTACTCAGTAAAGTTAAGCTAATCACAGGATTATTTCCTTTCGGGGGACTAAACTCATCTCGCAAATAATTTAACCCTTCTTCTGTTAGCCAAACTTCTGCTTTTTGACGCTTAATTTTTTCGGTAATTTCTATAAACCCTTTCAGGGCAAAATTAGTTAATATTTCGTCTCTTTCTGTCGCTTTAATTTCCTTTAAATTTAGTTTACTTGGCGTAATACTTCCTGTTACTTTCCCTAAACTTTCTAATACTTTTAATTCCTCTTTGGATAAGGGTAAATTATTATCTGACATTTTCAGCAAAGCTTTTCCGGCCGGTAATAATTTAATATTGCTGATTTCTTTGCTGTAACCAATCAAGTTGCGATCGCCTAATTCGACACAAATAGGATTTTTGCGTTGTTTAAAATTGTCAAAAAAAGACAGAGGAGAACGATAATTAGAACAACCTAAGAGTTTTAAAATGAATTTTAATTCGTCGTTTTTCATAGCATCACCATAGATAAGATTTCCTCAAATCATTGTAAATCTTTAGTTGTACCAATATCCCGACGATAATCACAAATTATGCAATGTAGTTCTAAAGAGCAAGCAAAAACAATTGAACTTTATACCATTAAAGTCTTAAAACGCAACTACAAACCTAGACAAAAAATGAATGACATTTATGTTTCTGAGGACAAATGTCACAAAGATGGGGTTGAGAAGTTTTGGGAGGTGGGTTATTTTCGCCTGGTTTCCAGTTAATCCACAACTGCATTTGTTGTAATTTCAAAGGTATTATTTTATGGACAGTTTCTGTTAATAATTCCCAAGGATAATATAACTCTTTAAACTTAGGAAAAATACTATAAATTCCTGCATCTGTGGGGATTTTTTTCGCTTCAGTTAACATATAACTATAAAGGGCAACTTGTGCTAAATGTGCAGATGGATCAATGGGTTGATACGTTTTATAATCAATGATACAAAAGCGATTTTTTTCCCAATTAAACCACAATATATCTAATCTTCCTCTAATTTCTGATTGAGTGTTATTTGGTAAATTAAATTTATATTTAAGACTTAATTCTTGATCTACAAATGTGTTACTAATTACTTTATTTGCCTGACAAAAATTACGGTTTATGGTTAATATCTTAACCCAAGAAGGAATTAAGTTAAGGAGTCCTTGCCAAAGTAAATTCAGTGTAGTAATATTTTCCGATTTGGCGGATTGTAAATATGTAGGAAAAAATAATAATTTATAAAATAGTTCCTGCATTTGTGCCGTAATTTTTAGCTCATTTAACTGAGATATGGGTAAATTAAAAAGTTCACTAAATTGAGTTTCTTTTTGGGCTAAATTAATACATTCTTCGGCTAATTTATGGAACTTAATTCCCATACTTGGTAAATTATTATGGGGAAGAAATAAAGCTTTACTCTTAAAATTATGATTTAAATAAAATAACCGGGGACATTCAAAAGCAATTTTAACTTTAGTGGGACTAAAAAAAGTGTACATTTAAAAATAATAAGCTAATTTGTTAAGTTTAAAAGATTTGCAGTGGCAAAAATATCCTGATTTGGCGGGAAAAGGCCAAGAAAATCCCCTCTCTACTGATTGATCATCTTTTTTTTCATTTTAGGCACTACTAGCCGTAGATAATCTATTCTAGTAGCTTAACTCGATCAATACGTACGTATTTATACGGAAATATTGACAACTTAAGTATTAGATTCTGATAATTTTAAAGGAACTTCATAAAAATATTTATCAAAGTTCAGTGTGATTACGGTTTTTATCTGGATGGTTTTGTACCTAGAATAGGATTAGTAAATAAAATAGCACTAAAAATAATATATTTAATAAAATGATCAAATTTAACACTAAACTGTTATTTTCAGCAACTCTGTCCACAGCGATCGGTTCAGTTGTACTAGCCACTCCCAGTCTGGCTGTCACTTTTAATGCCAACATGGATTCCTACGTCAATTGGGGAACTCAGATAGATCCAACTACCAATAACCAGTTTCAATACAGTAATTATGGTAGTAGAAATTCTTTGATCGTTCAAAACGATTCTTCTAATGAGAATACAAGAAAGAGTTACATTCAATTTAAATTCGATCCAAATCAATTGAGTTCAAACATTGGAGAAGTAAAACTAGATTTAACCTTAACTAAACTGAATCTAAACTCAACAATGGGACAATTGTATTTATATGGTTTAAATGATAAGGCCGCTCCTGCTGAAGGGATGAACATCGAAAACTTTATTACTTGGGATAATATTGCGGCTAATGATAAAAATTCGCCATCTGGTTTCGATAGCAAGGCGACATTGCTAGCAACAATGGATATTGCTGATGATCTTGTCGTTGGGGACACCTTATCTTTCAATAGTTCAGAATTTGCTGATTTAAAAAGCTATTTTGAAAATGATACGGATGGTTTAGTTACGTTTATGCTGTCACGAGATAACCCTGGCAACAAAGATGCCTTAGTTTTTGCGAGTAAAGAAAATACTGAATTTTATGGGCCACAACTTCATGTAGCGGAAATACCGGAGTCTTCTTCCCTCTTCGGTGTCTTAGCAGTAGGTGGTTCTCTGGTTTTGGGATCAAAACTCAAAGAATCAAAAGCCCAAAAAAGTTAAGCAAATTGGTTTTAGTATTCTAGTCAGAATAGAACTGGTAAGGGCTGTAACACCTCAAATAAAATTCCTACAGTGAATAAAACAGACTTGTTGCTCAAATTTGAGTTGAGCATAGCAATTTTGCCGAGAGATTACTACAATTTAATAAATCTGTAGTGTGAGAAAAATATGGGAATTAATTTGCAACAAGCTTTGGAAGTCGGTAAATATCTAGTTACTCAACGGTTATTAAGAAAAAAGAAGTTTCCCCTCGTCTTAATGTTAGAACCTTTATTCCGTTGTAATTTAGCTTGTACTGGCTGTGGCAAAATTCAGCATCCAACGGAAATTCTAAGCCAAAATTTGACTCCAGAACAATGTTTCCAAGCCGTAGAAGAATGCGGCGCTCCTGTGGTTTCCATTCCGGGGGGAGAACCCTTATTACATCCGCAAATTGATGAAATTGTCAGGGGATTAGTAGCTCGGAAGAAGTTTATTTATCTTTGCACCAATGGTTTGTTGTTAGAGAAAAGTTTAGCTAAATTTGAACCTTCTCCCTATCTAACTTTTAGTGTGCATTTAGACGGCCTACGGGAAAAACATGACCAATGTGTCGATCGCCCTGGGGTATTTGACAAAGCGGTAAGTGCCATCAAAGCGGCTAAAGCTAAGGGTTTTCGAGTGACAACGAATACGACGGTGTTTGAGGGGACAAATCCCCAAGAAATACAGGAATTTTTCGATTTTCTCGAAACTTTAGGCACAGATGGCATAATGATTTCTCCGGGTTATAGTTACGAATGGGCACCGGATCAGGATCATTTCCTGAAACTCGAACAAACCAAAGCCTTATTCCGAGAAATTCTAGCACCTTTCAAAAGCGGTCAGAAAAAATGGAATTTTAATCATAATCCCCTCTTTTTAGATTTTCTCATCGGTGAGAAAGACTATGAATGTACTCCTTGGGGAAGTCCGAGTTATAGTGTCTTAGGCTGGCAAAAACCCTGTTATTTACTCAATGAGGGACATTATGCCACTTTTCAAGAACTATTGGACAACACTGATTGGAGTCAATACGGTCGTAAAAGCGGTAATCCCAACTGTGCTGATTGCATGGTCCATTGTGGCTATGAACCAACAGCCGCCTTGGATGCGATGCAACCTTCAAATCTAGGCCGTTCCCTAAGTACACTTTTCGGTTAAAAAGTAAAAATCCGATTTTTTTGAAAAATCGGATTTCCAAAATCCGATTTAGAGGCTAATTTTTGTAGATCTAATGAGTTTATGCTCCACATTTTGTTTAATAAATAATTGTTCCTCTAAAGCCGCAATACGGTTATAAGCTGCGGTCAGTTGCGCTGTTAAACGGCGAATTTCCACTTCTGCTGTCATGCCCATTTGTTTATAGCGATAACTATTATATTGCCAACTGTTACCACCAACTAAAATGTCTTTGTGTTCCATATATAAGTCTGTATATTCCTCACTTTTGATGGTAGGAGGGAACATTTCACTTAAAGCCGAATCCGACTCACTTTCTGGTGAAATTTCGTTCGCTGGGTGAGAGTTAACCCTTGAGATTTGCTCACTTAGCTGATGTACTACTTGTTGTAGTTCCTCCATTTTCGCGTCAAGCTCTTTCATTTTTTGATACATTAAATCCATGGCCTTATTTCCATTTTCTATTTTCTTTTATGCTAAATCACTTCTTCACAAAACCTCGATTATTGCTGATTATTTTAATTATTAATGAGTTATTTTTCATTAATAATTATTGATTAATTAATTCATAACGCATTCCGGGTAGTTGCGCAACCATGCCCAATAATTCTAGTTGCAATAAACTGGCGCTGACATGATGAGCTGCTAAACCACTATGCTCCACAATCGTATCAAAAGCGATCGCCTCCGTGGTGATATATTTGAGAATCTGCGCTAATTCTGGAGCTAAAAGAGGCATTTTTACCGTTGGGATTTCCACGGGTTGAACTTGGGATAATTGGGACAAAAATGATAATTGTTGCGGTGTATCTAAGGGAGGAATTGCTCCCAACATTTCTAACAATTCACTCTCATTAATAATCATTTGAGAACCATCTTTTAACAGTTTTAAACACCCTTTAGACTGGACCAAATCAGGAGAATTTGGTAAGGCGTAGATGTCCTTGCCAAATTCGTTACCATATCTCGCTGTAATCAACGCCCCTGATTTTTCCGGCGCTTCCATGACTAATACGGCACGGCTTAAACCAGCGATAATTCGGTTACGAGGGGGAAAATTTCGGCGATCGGGATGAGTTCCGGCGGGATATTCGCTTAAAATAAGCCCTTTATGCTCTATTTCTTCCATTAGCTTCCGATTACTCGCAGGATATACGACATCTACTCCTGTGCCTAAAACTGCAATGGTGCGTTGTCCGGCTTGTAAACAAGCTTGATGGGCTTCTGCGTCAATACCTGCCGCCAAACCGGAAACAATGGCAAACCCTGATTTAGCAAGGATTGTAGCGATTTTTCGTGTCCATCTTCGGCCATGTTCTGTTGCATAGCGCGTCCCCACGATCGCAACCATGGGAATTATCCCTTCATTTTCTTGTGGGTTGGGTTTCCCTCGATAATATAAAATTGAAGGAGGAGTCGGAATTTCTAATAGTAAACGGGGATATTCTGGATCATTTGGTGTCCAAAAGTTCGGGTTTGTTTTCAGAGTTTCTGTTAGTAATTGATCGGGATGTATTTGCGATCTCCCCACCCGAATATTATCAAGTATTTTTGACCCAAAACCTTCGATTTGTCCCAAGGTTTTTAAATCAGCTTGCCAAGCTGTTTCTAAAGTTCCACAATAGTCTTGCAATCTTTTGAGTAAAATCGGTCCCACACTATTAATTTTGGACCATGCTAACCAATAAGCTCGTTGTTCTGTCATAATTTTAGCCTACAATTAAGTTTCAGTAATTTTAAATTAATCAATCTTAAACTTATAGTACAACAAATTACACTTGAAACAACAACTTGCAAGTTTATTGATTTAAACGACAGTTTTACCCTCTAACAATCAGAATATGAATAAAAAATTGATAAAAATTATTACTATTATTTTCTTATTGATCCTGTCTTTTAGCTTAATAATGATCCCTAGTTTTGGACAAGATAATAACCAAATTATAACTCCAAAAACGGTTATTTTAGATGATAATAAAGTAGAATATTCCTTAACCAAAAACCTAGAAATATTAGAAGATCAAACCAAAAAATTAACGATTAATGAAGTTAGTTCTCCTGATTATAATAACCAATTTATGCCGAACTCAAAAATAAACTTGGGTATAAAACAATCAGCTATTTGGCTACGTTTTCAGGTTAAAAATAAAGCAAAATTAATTAATCATAATTTGATATTATTGCTAAATGATAGTCGGATGGGTAACTTGGAATTTTATTTTAAGCCCTCCCAAGAACACAATTTTATGATGAAAAAAACTGGGCGATATTTTCCCTTTACAACGAGAGAAATTAACCACCGTCATTTTATTTTTAAATTACCTTTTTTGGAACAGGAAGATTATACAATTTATTTACGTTTAACTTCTAAATCTGTAATGTATTTTCCCCTTAGTATTCAAACATTAGAACATTTTTTACAACAAGATCAAAAACAACTATTTTTTCTAGGACTAATCATGGGAATTACTATGATTATGATTGCCTACAATTTATTTATTTATATTTTATTAAAGGATAAAAGTTACTTATTTTATATTACTTATTTAATGGGATATTTAGGTTATGAAGGTACTCGATCTGGTTTAAGTCATCAATTTGTCTGGCCAAATTTTCCCAGTTATATTGAATATCAAATGTTCTTTACTTTGTTATCTTTTTTTGGTTTACTTCTTTTTACGAGGACGTTATTAAATACCAAAAATAAATTACCGACTTGGCATAAAATAACCGATATATTTTTAATCTGTTTAGGTTTAATCTGTCCCTTTGTACTAACAAATTTAGCTAATAAAATAATAGCTTTATATGCGTTGCCAATGTTCGGATTAATTACTTTAATTTCTTTTATTCGTTGGCGACAAAAATATAGACCTGCGAGTTACTTTCTTTTAGCAATGATCTCATCTTATTTGAGTGTTATCTTATTAATTATTAGTGTTTTTGGTGGTGTACAAAATAATATTTCAACTCTGAATTTTATGAGAGTTGCTTTTGTTATTTTTGGTCTTTTATTGGCGATTTCTCTTGTGGATAAGATTAATATATTTAAAGAAGAAAAAGAAAAAGCTCAATCTAAATCCCTGAAATTTTCTCGAATTAATCAAAAATTAATTCGGGAACAAAATCTTATTTTAGAACAAAAAGTTAACCAAAAAACCCAAGAACTTTTGCAGACTTTAGATATACTTGAACAAAGCAAAAGGGCAGCCGAAACTGCGAACCAAGCTAAAAGTGTATTTATCGCCAATATGAGCCATGAATTGCGCACTCCTCTCAATGCAATTATTGGTTTTTCTCAAATCCTGAAACGCTCTTCTAGTCTAGCTTATGGCGAGCAAGACAATCTTAAAATTATTCATCATAGTGGTGAACATTTACTCAGTTTAATTAATAATATTCTCGATCTTTCTAAAATTGAAGCAGGAAAAATCGAACTTAACCCCTCAAATTTTGACCTTTATACCCTGCTAGAAGAAATTGAGGAAATTTTTGCCCTAAAAGCCTCTCAAAAGGGCTTAGAATTGATTTTTGATAGGTCTGAGAACGTTCCTAGATATGTTTGCACCGATGAACTGAAATTGCGCCAAATTTTAATTAATTTACTCAATAATGCGATTAAATTTACTAATTCTGGAGGTATTTCTCTAAAAGTAGAGACCTACAATACATCTATACTTTCAGCAACTTCTCTAGAAAAAACAAATTCTTTACCCAAAGGGGAGATCATTGCTTTTACAATTTCAGACACAGGAATCGGGATCAAAGAAAGTGAAATAGATAATCTTTTCCAAGCATTTAGTCAAACTGAAAGCGGAAAAAATGCCCAAGAAGGGACAGGTTTAGGATTAGCAATTAGCAGGCAATTTGTACAGTTAATGGGAGGCAATATTCAGGTGCAATCTACTTTTAAAAAAGGGACAATTTTCACTTTTACTATTCAGGTAAAAAATAGTCAATCAGAGCAAATTACCCTGAAAAAAGCTCCAAGAAAAATTATTGCCAGATATCCTGAGCAACCTAGTTATAAAATTCTAATTGTTGATGATCAAATAACTAATCGCCAACTATTGATTCAATTACTAGGTCCATTAGGCTTTGAACTTCAAGAAGCAAAAAATGGCCAAGAAGCTGTACAATTATGGCAAAGTTGGCAACCAGATTTAATTCTTATGGATGTGAGAATGCCTATTTTAGATGGTTATCAAGCAACTAAACAAATTAAAAGTTTAGAAAATCACGCTAAAATTACCCCGATTATTGCCCTTAGTGCTAGTGTTTTAAAGTCAGAACAAACTCTTATTTTAGCAGCCGGTTGTAATGATTTTATTAGTAAACCATTCCGAGAAAATGATCTATTTGAAATGTTAACTAAATATTTAGGAGTTAATTATCTTTATGAAGAAGAAACCTTGTCAATATCACCATTAAATCCGCCAAAATTGACCATTAAGCAAACAGATTTAGAGGTTATTTCTCAAACTTTGTTGAGGGAATTAAATGAAGCTACCCAAAAGGGTGATCTAATTGTCATGCAAAAATTGACGGAGAAAATTTCCCAAGAAAATTTAGTTATTGGTCAAACTTTGCTCAATTTAGTTAATCAATATGAATTTACCAAATTATTAGAATTAACCCAACCCAAGGAGTAAATTATGGTCGATACAAACACCGATAAAGCTAACATTTTAGTAGTTGATGATAAACCAGCCAATATAACTTTATTAGCCCAACTGTTAACGAAAGAAGGTTATAACGTTCGCGTTGCACCTAATGGAAAATTAGCCTTAAATAGTATTAATATTAAACCACCCGATTTAATTTTATTAGATATTAAAATGCCCGAAATGGATGGTTATCAAGTTTGTAAAACTTTAAAAAATAATCCTCAAACTAGGGAAATTCCTGTGATTTTTATTAGTGCTTTAGGAGATGTTGTCGATAAAGTTAAAGCTTTTCAATGTGGAGGCGTTGATTATATTAATAAACCCTTTGAAACCGCCGAAGTTTTAGCGAGAGTTGACAATCAAATTAAATGGAGATCCCTCCAAATCAAACTACAAGAAAAAAACCAAGAATTACAAAAAGAAATTGAGAAAAGAAAAGAAGCTGAACAAATAATTTATCAATCTCGCTCCTTATTATCAAGTGTGTTAAATTCCTCCTTAGATGGAATTGCCGTATTAGAAGCAGTGCGAAATATTAGCGGTCAAGTAACTGATTTTCGTTGCGTATTAGTTAACCCAATTATCAGCAAATTTTTAGGGGTTGAAAGCGAAGATTTAAGTGGGAAAATTGGTTTTAAACTTCTGTTAAACAAAATCGATCATTTATCCTTATTAAATGATTTTATCTTACTTTTACAAACAAGAAAACCCTTAGAAAAAGATATTTCTTATCAATATAACAACCAAACAAATTGGTGTCATTTCATTGCTGTCAAATTAGGAGATGGTTTTGCCATTACCATTCGGGATATTACCGATCGCAAAAAAATGGAATTAGAACTAAAAAAAGTTAATCAAGAACTTAAGAAAAAAAACCACTATTTAGAAGCTTCAAATAAAGAATTGGAAACATTTAGTTCCCGAGTTTCCCATGATTTACGTAATCCTCTTTCCAATATTAAGATGTTAACAAGTCTTTTAAAAATAGACTTATCTTTTGATCACAAAATAATAGAATATTTAGACTTAATCGACGAATCTTCTCAACAAATGAGCGATATTATTGAAGGTTTATTAACTTTAGCAGAAGTAAATAATAGAAAATTATCTTTAACCACAGTTAACTTAAGTGAAATTGCCAACAAAATTACGAAACAGTTAAAACAGCAAGAACCAAACCGTAAAATAGAATTTATAATTGAGCCAAATCTTATTACTAAAGGTGACCAAAAATTACTTAATATTGCCTTAGAAAATTTAATTAATAACGCTTGGAAATATACCAATAAACAAGAAAAAAGCCAAATAGAATTTGGTTTCTTATCAAAAAAAAATGAAAATCAAACAGAACTTTTAATTTATTTTGTTCGTGATAATGGAGTAGGTTTTGACATGAAAAAATCTGACACAATTTTTACTCCTTTTACCCGTCTTCATAATGATTTTGAAGGCGTAGGAATTGGTTTATCCACCGTGCAGAAAATTATTCATAGTCACGGTGGTTTAATTTGGTGTAATTCCCAAGTTGATCAAGGTGCTACATTTTACTTTACTCTTGAAACAAGAAACAATGAAAATTAATTGTTTCTTGTTGGGCTTTAGCGCTGCAAAAACTCCCCGATTTTTTGCGCTGCAAGTTCCAGAATTTCGGGAGGATGAACCAAAGCAAAACGCACATAGCCCTCTCCATTCGGACCAAAACCTGATCCCGGAGACACTGCAACCCCTGTTTCGGCCACCAATTGAAGGCAAAAATCCTTAGAATTTTGCGCCCAAGGTTCGGGTAATTTCGCCCACACATACAACGTTGCTTTTGGAGTCGGCACTTGCCAGCCCAACTTACTTAGGGATTGAACAAAAACATCTCGGCGTTGACGGTAGGATTCGACCGTATCACTTACAGATGACTGATCCCCCGACAAGGCGGCGATCGCCCCGTTTAAAATGCCACGATATTGATTGAAGTCAACCATCGCCTTAATGCGTCGGAGCGCCAAAATTAACTCAGGATTTCCGATGGCATAACCAATGCGAAAACCGCCCATATTATAGGATTTAGACAGAGTGAAAAACTCAATCGAGACCTCTTTGTTGGGGTCAGCTTGCAACACGGAAGGAGGGGCAGGAGTATCATCGAAATATATATCAACGTAGGGAAAATCGTGGACCAAAACGAGATTATGAAGACGACAGAAAGCTACTGCTTCGGTGAAAAATTCTAAAGTCGCCGTGGCCGACGTGGGATTGTGCGGGTAGCTCAACACCATCATTTTTGCTTGGGACAACACCTCCCCTGGAATGTCCGCCAACACTGGTAAAAAGGCATTTTCAGCCTGTAAAGCCATAGTGTAAACCTGGCCTCCCGCCAAATATACCCCCCCCACGTGGGAAGGATAACCGGGGTCGAGCAAAAGGGCAATATCCCCTGGATCAAGCAACGCCAAGGGTAAATGAGCCGTCCCCTCCTGAGAACCAATCAAGGGCAACACCTCGGTTTCTGGGTCAACTTTAACTCCAAAACGGGCTTCATACCAACGGGCTGCGGCCTGACGGAACTCCAGAGTTCCGTTGTGGAGTAAATAGCCATGGGTGCGCTTATCGTGGAGGGATGCTTCTATGCTTGCAATGACATGAGCCGAGGCCGGCAAATCAGATGACCCCAAAGACAAATCAATGATGGTTTTACCATTGACGATAGCCTCAGTTTTGGCTCTGTCCATATCGGCAAATACGTTAGTTGAGAGGGGTTGTAACCGCTTGGCAAATTGCATCATGTTTTAAGTTAAATTAGTTTCTAAAAAGGTTTGTAATTTTTGTTTAGTGATCGCTCCTTCAAATGAGGCAATGACTTGATTATCCTTAAATAGTCTCAAAGCAGGTACACCTTCGACTTGATATTTAGCCACGGATTCAGGGTTTGGATCCACCTCTAGTTTAACAACTTTGAGGCGATCTCTGTAGGTTTCGGCCACCGCATTTATTGACGGTGACACCAAGCGACAAGGACCACACCAAGTAGCCCAAAAATAGACTAACACAGGCTTATCAGTGTTGAAAACCTCTTGCTCAAATTCTTTGTCTGTGATTACGTTTACCATCTTAAAACACTCAAAATATGCTTATATTATTTTATCAGAAAAGGGAAAAATTAATAAAAAAATATTATTTATTGAGAAAAAAGTTAAGATTAAGGTAACTTAAAATATTCGGATATTCAATCAGAATAAGTAAATTGTACTTTCAAAATAGACAAATTAACAAAGAGTTAAATCAAGTAATAATTAATAATTATAACGCTCCTCGACGCCTAAAATTCTGAGTAAACTTAACAGATTGCTTCGTAACATAATGCCAACCCAACTGACTAGAACAAACAGATAAAACAGCCCCAAAATAAAAAAATGTAGGGTGTGTTAGCGACAGCGTAACGCACCTCTTGATGCGTTATATTTTCATTAATACACCTCTTGATGCGTTACATTTTCATTAACGCACCTCTTGATGCGTTATATTTTCATTAATACACCTCTTGATGCGTTATATTTTCATTAATACACCTCTTGATGCGTTACATTAGACCTCTTGCGAAACTCAAAATGTTTAAAATGTCATAGTGAGCGAAACGCAGTGTAGCGAAGTATCTCGGAGATTCTTCGTTTACACTCAGAATGACAGTTTTTCGTAGTTTCGCAAGAGGTCTATTTTCATTAATACACCTCTTGATGCGTTACATTTTCATTAACGCACCTCTTGATGCGTTATGTTTTCATTAATACACCTCTTGATGCGTTATGTTTTCATTAACACACCCTACCAAATTGGCGTGAGAAACACAACAAAAAATTTAGGGAAGAAAGTTAAGATTTATGAGATAATTTGTAACAGAGATTTAATAATTTGCTGTATAAAGCCAATGAGCGAACCTGCAAAAGAACAAACTCTGGCGGAAAAATCCCCAGCAAGTTATGAATGTAACGGTTGCGGTTACATTTATGTACCCAGCAAGGGTGATAATAACGCCAAGATTGCCTCGGGTACTCCTTTTGAAGAACTACCCAGCGACTGGAAATGTCCGGTTTGTGGAGCTCGTCGTCTCCAATTTAGCAATATTGGTGCTACAGACGCTCCCTCTGGTTTTGAAGAAAATCTCAGTTATGGATTTGGTTTTAACCGTCTAACTCCTGGACAAAAAAATCTGCTCATTTTTAGCGCTTTGGCTATTGGGTTCTTGTTCTTTTTGAGTTTGTATGGTTTAAACTAATTTATAATTGAGTCAAATAAAAACGCTATCATTCTGATATGTTGCTGAAAAGACTGAAACAATTATTAATTTGCTTGACAATTGCGCTATTCTGTGCTAGTTGTAGCAAAGTTCCCTCGGTAAGTTACAATCCTTGGCAAGTAATAAACCTGCCTACGGAAGCAACTTTTGCTGATCTCAGCTTTACTGGTGATGGAAATCACGGTTGGTTAGTGGGAAGCAAGGGCACGTTGTTTGAAACTACGGACGGTGGCGACACTTGGCAAGAAAGGAAAATCGAGTTAGGTGACGAAAAGGTAAGTTATACGGGAATTAGTTTCAACGGTGAAGAAGGTTGGATTGTGGGTAAACCATCAATTCTGCTGCACACCGAAGACGGAGGCCAATCTTGGTCAAGAATTCCTTTAAGTGCTAAATTACCCGGTGCTCCCTACGGAATCATAGCGAATGGTCCAAAAACCGCCGAAATGGTCACAGATTTAGGCGCGATCTATAAAACTACCAATGGTGGTGCAAATTGGAAAGCGTTGGTTGAAGGTGCAGTCGGTGTCGCACGGACAATCACCAGATCCCCCGATGGTAAATACATTGCGGTATCTGCCAAAGGTAACTTTTACTCGACTTGGACCCCCGGAGATACGGAATGGACTCCCCATAATCGGAATTCCTCCCGTCGTCTGCAAAATATGGGTTTTGGAGCAGATGGCCGCATTTGGCTGTTAGCTAGAGGTGGTCAAGTTCAATTTAGTGAAGTTAATGACTTTGAAAATTGGGCCGAAGGTATTTTTCCTGAATTTTCCACCAGTTGGGGACTTTTAGATTTAGGTTATCGCACTCCGGATGAACTTTGGGTTGCTGGTGGTAGTGGTAATCTCTTAAGAAGTATTGACGGTGGTAACAGTTGGGAAAAAGATCGAGATCTAGAAAATGTTGCTTCCAATTTCTATAAAGTTACCTTTTTAAGCCCAGAAAAGGGTTTTGTTTTAGGTAATAATGGTGTCTTGTTAAAGTATAATCCACAATCAGAAGCTGCTTAGATTCATCCTATTGTAGGAATGTCTAAGGTTTCTTATTATTAAATTAAGCTTGAAATTTTGTAGATAAGAGGAGAAAGTTAAATGGCAGGTACTACTGGAGAACGTCCGTTTACCGATATTGTGACCAGTTTACGTTACTGGATTATTCATAGCATCACTATTCCCATGTTATTTGTGGCTGGCTGGTTGTTTATTAGCACTGGTTTGGCTTATGATGCCTTTGGCACTCCTCGTCCTAATGAGTATTTTACTCAGGAACGTCAAGAAATTCCCATTATTTCTGACCGTTATGAGGCTAAAAATCAAATTGAACAGTTTAATAAGTAATTTTTCAGCAAAGGTTTTTACATTATGGCTAATCCTAATCAACCCGTTTCTTACCCTATTTTTACCGTCAGATGGTTGTCTGTTCATGCTTTAGCAGTGCCTTCTGTTTTCTTTTTAGGTGCGATCGCAGCTATGCAATTTATTCAACGATAGGAGCAAATCATGGATAGACAATCTAACCCTAACAGACAGCCAGTTGAATTAAACCGTACTTCTTTGTACCTCGGTTTATTGTTAATTTTTGTACTCGGTATTCTCTTCTCTAGTTATTTCTTCAACTAACGAGATTTTAATCAAGCAATAAGGAGGTTAAAACCATGTCTGATGTGCGTATTCCTTTATGGATTGTAGCAACCATCGCCGGAATGGGCGTAATTGCGGTTGTAGGAGTATTTTTCTACGGTGCTTATGCTGGTTTAGGTGCTGGCATGTAATTTGTTTCAGCAATCATAATGTAGGGTGGGTATTACTCACCCTATTTTAATGATTAATCTAGGGTTAAGAAAGATAAATCCTTGAGAATTGTCCTATTATACCATTTTGATCAAATATTGTTACAGAAAAGAAATCCGATTTTTAACCAATCTTTTAGTTTTTCACTGGATTTTTCGCAAAAATCGGATTTCTGATTAACGTAACTGTTGCAATGTTAAATAAAATTGGTCTAGTAAGTTAAGATAGAAATTACCGACCAATTAATTCAGGAAGCGAACAATGGCTTATTGTGACTTTACCTTAAAAAAAGTTAAATCTGAATTAGGTTTACAAATAATCGAAAAGGAGTCAATTTTTCCTGACCAAAATAAAATTCAACCTAGCGACTATTTAATTAAAACCTTAAAAAGAAACGTACCATTAGCATTAGCAATAAACACAGAAAAAGCGAGATCAGAATTAATAATTATTAATATTTTATTAGAAATTAAGGAAAAATTAAGCGAAAAAATAAGCTTATTTTTAGGGATAGATTTTAACGTTGATAAGGAGAAAGGATTAAACGGATATTGTGATTATATTATTAGTAAATCTCCGGAACAATTTTACTTAGGGCTTGCTGAAAGATAGTCAAAAGCCTTACTAATCAAAGAGTTACGGTTCAAAAATTTTTCAAAAAATGCTAGGATTGGCCCTTAAAATAGAAAAAAACCTTACATTCAAATCAAAATGGTTTATAAAAAAAATAAACAATGTGTAGTGTCAGGAGAGGAATTAGGTTTCAAAATTGAAGCCAACCTTTCAGCTGACAATGATTGGGTAAAAATGGCCAAATTAGTACCTTGGTCAGAATTTGAAGCT